>JBILWF010000127.1:0-6552 GCA_044370075.1 Chthoniobacteraceae bacterium
ACTCCCCCTCTTGTGGGTTGATGTCTGAGTGCCGCCATAGCCAGCCATCTGAGCGCGGTCATTATCGTTTCATAGGAGCAGTTTTCAAAAATCGCCTCGCGCCGGTCCTGTCTTGAAAACGAATCATCGGTAACCCAGCGAACGGCGGCATCCACCGTCTGTTGTGCTCGCTGCATCCGGCCCGGTGCATGCACCGGAAAGAATTCACAAGCCTTTTAAGCGCGAACCGCCCAGCGCAGTTTTGCGGAACTTGACCGCGTGTTCTCTCGGCGTTCGCCGGGACCCGCCTGAATTGGCCCGGGCGCAACCCGCGCATAGACTCCCGCGCGCAATCCCTGTTCGAACGCTTTTTTCACGCGCCGATCCTCTCCCGAGTGAAAGCTCAAAACGGCCACGCGCCCACCCGCAGCCAACGCCTCGGGAAGCTGCCGCAGAAGCACATCAAGCACGCCAAACTCATCGTTCACTTCGATGCGGATGGCCTGAAAGACGCGCCGGACCGCCCCTTCGATTGCCGCTGCATTTTGACCGCGTAGTTGCAGGCGGACGGCGGATGCGAGCTCCCGCGTTGTGCGGAGCGTTCGTCCCGCAAGGCCCTCCGCCAACATGACGGCGAAGGGTTCATCCGCATTTTGCGTGAGAATTTCAACCAACGCCTCCTTGCGGATGGTGGACAAAAGTGCCGCAGCGGATTGTCCACGCTGCGGATTCATGCGCATGTCGAGAGGTCCGTCCTCCCGCACGGAAAACCCGCGCGACGGATCGTCAATCTGCATGGAAGAGACGCCGAGGTCGGCAAGGATGAGATCCGCGCGGGAACGGGGTTCCCCAGCGAGAATCTTGGGTAGTGCGGCAAAATTGCTGCGGGAGCAGAGCAGCATGTCGGGTCCGAATCCCGCCTTCCGCAACCGCTCCTCCGTGCGCGCCATCTCGATGGGGTCCGCATCAATGCCCAGCAGGCGGCCTCCGGGGGAAATGCGTTCGAGAATCGCACGCGCATGGCCGCCGTAACCCAGCGTGCAATCCACCGCGAAATCACCGGGAGCGGGCTGCAGCGCCTCGAGAATTTCGGCGACCATTATTGGTCGGTGCGTGCCGGCCGGCGTTTTGCCCGATGCCAGTACTTTGGCGACGGTTTCCGGATGATGGTGCGGGTCGCGCTCCTTATACTTCTGGTCAAAGCGGCGCGGGTTTTTGCCCGAATACCGCGGGCGCCGTTTGTGTGAAGTAGAAGGGGTTGAACCGGAATCCGGGCTCACAGCTCGTTATATTTTTTATTGGAACCAAACGCCTTGGAAACTGGATAGCGCTGCTCGTTGAATTCGAGTTTTGCGGCGACGGCCCCGCCCAAATCCACGCCCAGCACCTCCGCAAATTCCAATAGAAGAATGGCCACGTCGGCCATCTCCGCGGAGACCTCTTCCTTGCGCTGTTGTGCGCGTTCCAACGAGGACTCGCTGCTTTGCCACACGAAGTGTTGCAGTAATTCTGCGGCTTCCGCCGTGATGGCCACTGCAAGGTCCTTCGGGGAATGAAACTGCCTCCAGTCGCGTGCGTCGCGAAAGGCGCAGATGCGGCGGGTTAATTCAGCCAGGGAATCAGTCGATGCCATACAGAGGGAAAGCTTACTCGCGCTCGGCCTCGAGCGAGAGGTGAATGTTTTCCAGAGCCGTGAGGGTTTGTGGATCGGGCATTTTCCAAAGCCCGCGGTTTGCGGCCTCCAACAAACGTCCGGTGGACTCCCGAAGGGCGTCGGGATTGTGTTCGCGGAAAAAGGGTTCTGGATCAATGGCGAGTTTATGTGCAGCGCTCTCGTAGTGGTGATCGCGTACGATGCCGGTGGTTGCGCCGTACCCAAATAGATAGTCGATGGTGGCCGCCATTTCAAAGGCGCCTTTGTAGCCGTGCTGTTGCATGGCTGCGATCCAGCGCGGATTGAGTACGCGGCTGTGCAAAACGCGCACCAGCTCCTCTTCGAGTGCGCGGACCCGGGGCGACTCCGGAACGCTCGAATCCCCGTGGTAACTTGCGGGCGCCGTTCCGCGCAGGGCTGTGACAGCCGCATGCAATCCTCCCTGAAATTGAAAGTAGTCGTCGGAGTCGAGAATGTCGTGTTCGCGGTTGTCCTGGTTTTGCGCCACGGCTTGGATGTTGCCCAGGCGCCGCTCAAGCGCCTCTGGCTCCGGGGTGACATGTCCGTCTGTTCCAACGCTGTGATGACCCCAGCGCAGAAAGACGCGGGCTATGTCCTCGCGCGTATCCCAGTTTCCCGCGTCCAAAAGCGGCAGAAGCCCGCTGCCGTAGCAGCCCGGGGCCGATGTAAACACGCGCAGGGCGGCAGACCGCTCCGCGGCCGCTGGAGCAGTTCCACGTTGCAGAAGTGCCGCGCAGTCCGCGAGCCATGCGGCGCGAATGGGATTGAGTTCGGGGGGCTCATCGAGCGCCGCGAGCCGCTTGGGAATGGTCGCCAGTAGTCGAACCGTATCGCCAAATGCATCGCGAAAAAGTCCGGACACCCGCAGCGTGATGTCCACGCGCGGCCGCCCGAGCAGGGAGAGCGGCAGGATGTGGAAATCCACAACGCGGCCGGAGGATTCCTCCCACACCGGTTCGCAGCCCCACAACCAAAGGGCCTGCGCGAGGTCGTCACCGCCTGTGCGCATGTTGGAGGTGCCCCACACCACCAAAGCGAGCGTGCGCAGCGGCTCTCCATGGTCTTGGAAATGCCTTTTGAGCAGACATTCCGCGAGGGCTTTGCCGCAACTCCACGCGAGCGGTGTCGGGATGATCCGCGGATCCAGCGCGTAGAAATTTCGGCCCGTCGGGAGCACGTCCGAGCGGCCGCGCGTGGGAGCTCCTGCCGGACCCGGCGGGACAAACCGCCCCTCGAGACCGCGGAGCAAAAAGGTGATCTCACGCGTGGTCTGTTGAAGGCAGGGGCGCAATCGCGCGCGCAGAATTTCAGCGAGGCGGTCGAGTGCAGGCGATTGATGCGCGCTCCCGAAATACCCGTCGTCAGCGGTTCCGTCGTCCAACACTTTGCGGATCCAAGATTTTGCCATGGCATCCAAGTCATCCCGCTGGGCGGCGGAGAGCGTTGGTACATCGGGGTTGGCACATGAAATCCTGGCCAGTTCCGCAAGCAGTCCGGGGTTCGATCCGTTCGGCACGCGCAGCAGGCTCAACAAAAAGTCGATTTCCTTTTCACCCGCGGGCGGCGCGCCGAGGACATGGAGTCCGGAACGAATCTGACTTTCCTTGAGTTCGCACAAAAAGTTTGAAAGGTCCGGCAGCGAGGCGCCCTGCTGCGGCAGATCTTTCTTCCATGCGTGCGAATCGATGAGTTTTTGAATTTGGATTTCGATTTCGGCAGCGCGCCGGGGATAGAGTGCGCAGGCATGGCTGTGTTCCTCCAAAAGACGCTCGAGTTGTTCGAGTTCTCCGTAGAGTCCCGCGCGGGAGAGCGGCGGCGTAAGGTGGTCGAGGATTACTCCCGCGGTGCGTCTCTTGGCCTGGGTTCCCTCGCCCGGATTGTTGACGATGAAAGGATAGAGATGCGGTAGCGGCCCGAGGCAGAGCCGCGGATAATCGTCCTTCCCGAGGGCAGTGGCGCGCCCCGGAAGCCATTCCAAATTTCCGTGTTTGCCCAGATGAATGATGGCGTCGGCCTTGAACACCTTGCGAACCCACAAGTAGAACGCGCAGTAGAGAGGCGGCGGGGGCAAATCAGGGCTGTGATAAATTGCCTGATCCTGCAGCGAAAACCCGCGGGGGGGTTGGATGCCGAGGAACACATTTCCGAACTGCACCCCAGCGATTGGAAAGGAGTCATCGTTATCGAAAAGATTTTCACTCCAGTGACGTAGAATCTCTTCGCGGCGGCCCTCCGGCCATCCCGCCAACTCCGCGTCCCACGCACTCCGGGGATATGTTTGGCCGGGAGTTTTTCCGTAGGAATTGAAGGGGTCGTTAGTGGGAGATTCCAACAACCGCCGCATTAAATCGGTGCTGGTGCGAGGATATTCTCCGAGCGTGTACCCGGCCGATTGGAGCGCATTGAGGAGAGCCACCGCGCTGGCCGGAGTGTCAAGTCCCACGCCGTTTCCAATGCGTCCGTCGCGGTTTGGATAATTGGAGAGAATGACCGCCACGCGTTTTTCGGAGGCGGTAAGTTTGCGCAACCGTGCCCATGCCACGGCTGATTCGGCGATGTGCTCGATCTGATCGGGTGCAGGAACGAGACGCTTGAGCGTGCATTGCATTGCGGCATCCCGGCGCAGTTCCTCCTTGAATCCGGCAACCGTGCACAGAATTCGTCCATCCATTTCAGGAAGAGCAATTTGAATTGCTGTTTCCGCAGGCGTTAGGCCGGCTCCCGAGGATTCCCATGCGGCGCGCTCCCGGCTCGAAACCGGAACCTGCAAAACCGGGCAGTCAAGGCAGTCGGGGAAGCTTGCACGGTGGCCTTGCCCGGTTTTATCCGCTGCGGAGGAGGCCTGTGCGGCGATGGAAAAACTGTGCAGGGTGAGCAGCACATCGGGCGCATCTTCCTCCCTGGTGGCGCGCAGGAGCTCGTGCTGTGCGGATTCTTCGCGCAATGAGTCGCTGTAAAACGCACGGACACGGAGTCCCTTTTTCACGAGTGCTTCCACCAGAGCTTCGACCACTGCGAGGTCCCCCGTTTGATGCCAGGCGCGGTAGTAGGTGATCCACGCGTTCCCCACTCGCGCATCACCGGCGGCGGGCCGCAGCCATCCGGAGGACGGCATCGGAATGACGGGGGGTAAATCCAACGGATGCGCCGGGTCGGGTTCCGGCGATGCCAGGCGAGCGGCCAGGTCCCCGGCACTCCGAAAGTTCTCCATGCCCCCCTCTGCGAGCAGATGGTGCATCCGATCCCGGACTGTGGCGGGAAAGTCGCTTAACTCGCGCAGAGTGCGTTCGTCCTCGTTTGTTCCCGAGAGCAACAGAAGACGAACCCGCTGTCCTGCCGGGGCGCTCTGGCGCAGATCCGCGAGTGCCTGAATCAAATGCGGAAAGTATCCTTCCCCGCCAAGGAGACGTGCAACGAGCAACCGGCTGCCTGCGACCACGGTGCGCACGAAGTGATCGGCGGCGACCGGTTGCCGCAGGGGTGCGGCGTGGCAGAGCCTCAGCCCGTCACCAAGGGTTTTTCCCCACGGACCGGCCACCGCGGCGAGGTCGGTATCCGCTGCACTCAGGAAGAGAATTTGTGCGGGTGTTTGATCCGCGAGAATCAGGTCGCGCTCGGCGTCAAACTGTCCGCTTTGGCCGCTGACCCAGTGCATGGGGCTGAAGGCGCTGGCGGCGGGATCAACTCCAGTGGGAGCCGGTCACGTCATGCAGAATGTCCGCTACCTGGGTTCGGTTGGGGTGGTAGCCGATGAACACCACGGCGGATTGCTCCGGGGCGTGGTCGTGTGCGTCGTAGTGAGATTGAACCCGACTGCGCACGGCCTGCAACACGAGCGCATGGTGTTTTTCCGGAACCGCCACATGGCCTTTGGCTCTCAAAATGGGCTGGCGTGTTGCGATTTCGGCAAGGGCCGCCTTGATTTTTTCCGGATCCTGCGCGTCCCGGGTGCGCAGTACAAACGACTGCCAGCCGGGATCGTGCCCGTGGAAATGTTCATGGGTGTGTTCGCCATGTTCGTGCGCGTCGAGTCCGCTGTGGGCATGGCCGTCAAATTGGTGTTGGTCTCCGAGCGGTGCGTCGCCCTCGTGCGGCATCTGGTGGAGCGGGCCATGGTGCGGATGATGCGCATGACCTGCCCCGTGGGAGTGATCGTGCGCTGCGGGCAGGGGACCATCGTGGAGATGCAGTCCCATGCACAGGCGGGTGTCGAGTTGCGCATGGTGTGCAAGCTCGAGAAAGCGTACCTTTGGGGCCTTGGAGCGCACCGCCGTCTCCGCCGAGAGGAGGTTGTCCTCGGAGAGTTCGTCGATTTTGTTGAGCACGACCACATCGGCGTTTTCAAGCTGCTGAAGCAGAATGGAACCCACCGCATCCGCGTGGGATGGAGCGTCCGGGGCGTTGGCTCCGGGAACGGGCTCCCCATCCTCGAGGCTTCCGGCTAGAAGCTGGGGCACGTCCACCACGGTGAGCACGGCATCGAGTTGAAAGTCGGCCCGGATCTCCGGCCAAGCGAGAGCGCTCATCACCGGCTGCGGCAGTGCAAGACCGCTGGTCTCAATCAGAACGTGGTCGACCTGATGCTTCCGCTCGCGCAGTGCCCGCATAATGGGTAAAAAATCGTCGTTCACTGAACAACACATGCACCCATTCGGCAGGTCGTGAATTTCCACCCCGCACTCCGATCCGGCGGATCGCAGCAGGGCGCCATCCACGGAGACCTCTCCAAATTCGTTGACTAGCACGGCCAGACGGCGGTCCGGGTTTTTGCGCAGCAAACTGCAAATAAGCGTGGTTTTGCCTGAGCCGAGAAAACCGGTGACGATCGTGACGGGAATTTTCATGGGAAAGCGGTGAGAGAAGGAGAAGGTGGGATTGATGGTACGCCGGGAAGCTGG
>JBILWF010000128.1:0-6545 GCA_044370075.1 Chthoniobacteraceae bacterium
CGGAGGAATCGGCGGTGGTGGGGGCGGTGGCCTTGGCGGAGCGGGTGGAGCCGGCGGCGCTGTGGGTGGGGCTTTGGGTGGTGGTGGAGCGGTTCCGGGTGGGTTGGGCGGTGGTGCGGCACCCGCGCCGGCACCAGCCGTGCGGTAGAGGACGATCTGGATGTCCGTCTCGTGTGTGAAACGGGGGTTGCGACTTCGGGGCTACACGCTCTTGGAGTTAGCTTGCGCGGTTGTGGTTATTGGCATCTTGGTGACCCTGGCGATTCCTTGGTACGGACAGCTTCGCGCCAAAGCAGACACGCTCAAGTGCTCTGGAAATTTGAAGGCGCTTGGCCGGGGCGCGGCGGCGTACCTCGACGAGCACCAGCGGTGGCCCCAGATTCAGGCTGAATCAGGAACGCCGTCTTTGCAGGCCTCCTCGAGAGCGGACTCTCCCTCCGCCCAGTGGATAGCCGTTCTGTCACCCTACGGGATCATATCCCAGACGTGGCGTTGCCCGACCCTTGAACGTCAACTTCGCCGCACGGGGGGGAACAAAGTACTGGAATACACACGGATAGATTATTCGCCGACGCGTTTTTCACCCGGTCCGACGGCTCCCTGGGAATACCCGAATCATCCCTGGTTTGTGGAGCGGGGTTCTGCGCACGGAAGGGGGCCGCTTATTTACCTGACTGACGGGCGGGTGGTGACGTTCCAGGATCTTTTTTCTGTGTCCGCCCCCTGATTCGGACCGGATTGGCTTTTTGTGCTTTCCAGAATCCCGCGGGTCTTGGACTTCTTGAATCTAACACCCCATGTTTCCCGAGCTTGTAGCCCGTATTGTTTCCTCCACAGACCCCGGGTGTCTGACGAAGTTTCTGTGGAATTTCGGGCTGAAAACGCTGTGGAGTGTGGAGCGTTTCAAGGCGCGTGTGCGGCGGGGTGAATACTTTCCGGCTTTTCTGTACATTTCGATTCTGAACACCTGCAACCTGCGGTGCCAGGGCTGCTGGGTGGATGTGGAAGCAGAACGCTCCCAGCTGGATGTGGAGGCGGTATGCCGGCTCATTGATCAGGCAAAAACGCAGGGAAACCGCTTTTTTGGAATTCTTGGCGGGGAGCCTTTTTTGCATCCGGGCCTTTTGGAAATCCTGGAGAGAAATCCGGATTCGTATTTTCAGATTTTTACCAACGGACAGTGTATCACGCCGAAAATGGCGGCCCGTTTGCGGGAGTTGGGGAATGCGACGCCGTTGGTCTCCATCGAGGGGAGGGAGGTCATTAGCGACCAGCGCCGGGGAAATGTGGAGGTTTTTGCCAGAACGCTCCGTGGGTTGGAGGCGTGCCTTAAGGAGGGGCTGCTAACGGGGGTTTCCACCTCCCTGTGCCAGACCAACATCGAGGACCTTTTGACGGAACGCTGGCTGCAGGAGCTTATTTCCCGGGGGGTCCACTACGCATGGTATCACACGTATCGTCCGGTGGGGCCCAAGATGAATGCCCAGCTGGCGTTGCGCCCCGAGCAGTTGACGCGCGTGCGGCGTTTTGTGGTGGAAATGCGCGCAAAAATGCCGATTGCGTTGGTTGATGCCTACTACGGCTACGACGGGCAGGCCTTGTGTCCGATGAGCACGGGCATTTCGCACCATATCAGCCCCTACGGAGACGTGGAACCGTGCCCGATTCTGCAGTTTGCCCGTGAGGATATCCGGGATGAGCGGGGCATCGTGGAGACGCTCCGGGACTCGGCGTTTCTGAAGGATTTTCGTGAATTGAGTGCGCAGGCGACGCGGGGGTGCGTGGTGTTGGAGCGTCCGGATCTGGTTCGGGATATTGTGCGCAAGCACGGGGCGCGGGATACGACGGCGCGTCAGACGGCTATGGCCGAACTGGAGGCGATGAAACCGCGGCTCAGCCAGTGGTTGCCTGGGGAGGAGATCCCCGAGAAACACTGGATGTACCGGTGGGCAAAAAAGTATTGGTTCGGGGATTTCGGCGCGTACCGCGGGCTGAAGGTTTCGGCGCCCGGTGCAGCACCGCGGGAGTAGGGTCTGCGGGGGTCCCGGGATTTTGGGGCGGCAGGCAACTCGAGCGCGGGCTGCTTTCTGCTCTTGGTTCCTTTCCAGAAGGGTTGTAGGGTGATCGCCTCCCTCCCCCCACGCTGTTATGTCCGCCCCTGTCGCCCCTCTCTCCACCGTTGCGCCGCCCGCCGGAGCGGTGCCCCCGGTTTCCTTGACTTTGCCAAAACCGGTTGCGCCGCAGCGTTTTCGTGCGCCGAAGAAAAACATCCCCCAGACGCCCCCCGAACGCAACGCCCTGATGCTGGCCGTGCGTGCGTACGTGGAACGGGAGCGTCCGGTGCCGCCGCTGCCGGCGGCCCAATTGCGGGAGCACGCGGAAAAGCTCGTGGCTCGGCTTGGTTTAGATCCGGTGTACACGGATTACACAGGGGTGCTTATCAACAACGAGCTGTGGCGGGAGAGCTTGGCGGCGGTTCCGTACGAGAGGCGATTGTTGCTTATACCCAAATGTTTGCGGGTGGAAAGCAAGTGTCCCGCGCCCTTTGACGAGTTTGGCCTTTTGTGCAAACAGTGCGGGCTGTGTTCGATTCAGGATTTGCAGAACGAAGCGGAGCGTCTGGGCTACGCGGTGCTGGTGGCTGAAGGCTCGGCGATTGTGATGTCGCTGATCCAAACCGGCAAGATCGAGGCGATTGTGGGCGTTTCGTGTTTGAGTGTGCTGGAGCGCGCGTTTCCGTACATGGAGGCGGCGGCGATACCGGGCGTGGCGGTGCCGCTGCTGCAGGACGACTGCATTGATACAACCGTGGATCTGGACTGGGTGTGGGACTACATTCACCTCACCAGCGAGGATAAAACGCGCCGGATGGATTTGGGGACGCTGCGTGAGGAGGTGGACTTTTGGTTTACACCGCTTTCGCTGGACGCGGTCCTCGGGCCGGCGCAGGGGGAGACGGAACGCATTGCGCGGCAATGGCTGGGTCGTGCCGGAAAGCGCTGGAGGCCCTTTCTCACCGTGGCCGTTCATCAGGCGCTTCAGAGTGAGCCGGGAACACCGGTCTCCGAGTCGCTCAAGAAAGTGGCCGTGGCCGTGGAATGTTTCCACAAGGCGTCCCTGATTCATGATGACATCGAGGATGGAGACAGCACGCGGTACGGGGAGTCGACGCTGCATGAGGAGCACGGGGTGCCTGTGGCGCTCAATGTGGGGGATTTGCTCATCGGGGAGGGTTACCGGTTGATCGCGGAGAGCGGGTACAGCGCCGATCAATGCGCGCACATGCTGCGGATTGCGGCGCAGGGTCAGCGGAAGCTGTGTGTGGGGCAGGGCGCGGAGTTGCTGTGGGCACGGTCCCCGAAGCCGATGGCATCGGTGGAGGTGCTCGATGTGTTCGAGAAAAAGACGGCCCCCGCGTTTGCGGTGGCGTTGCACCTCGGGGCGCTGGCGGCGGGTAGTGACGCGCACGCGGAGGTGGCGCGCGTGCTGGAGCAGTACAGCCGTTCGCTGGGAATCGCGTACCAGATCCGGGATGACCTGCAGGATTACACGGGGGAGGCCGGTGATGCGCCCGACGACATCACCCGGGGCCGGATGGGGGTGGTGCTTGCGGCAGGCTGGGAGCGGGCGCAGGGAGAGGCCAAGGCGGTTCTGGATGCCCACTGGAGGCGCGTGGAGGCGGTGGGCGCCGCTGACGCCCGTGCGGTGCGGGATGCGTTGCAGACCTCGGGGGCGCTGGACCGGTGCCGCGATTTGCTGGAGCGGTACAAGGAGGAATCGATTCGCAGCCTCGGAGATTTGGAAAACGCCAGTCTCAAGGGGCTTCTGCGCCGCGTGGTGGGAAAGATTTTCAACGACACTGAAATCAAGGGCTGGTGCAAAGAGTTTGAACCCGTGCAAACCGCGGGCCCGGCGCAGGGTGCCCGCTGAGGGGGGCGTCTTGTTTCGGCGAAAACCGGAAGCACCCGCGGCGGTTTTGCAGACCGCCTAAAAATTACGCCGAAACCTGCCGATTTCTTACACGCCGACTGTACGTTAACCGAATGCACCGCCCCATGAGAGCTTTCCGCTTCGCCTTCCTTTTGTTTGTCGTGACTCCGCTGCTGGCCCGCGCCCAGGGAGAACCGGCATCCGCCGCGCCCGGGACGCCTTCCGCAGAGACCAAGCCGGAAAAGCCGCGTTCGAAGTTCGTCAAAAAACCGGGCAACACCCCAAAGAAAGAGTCGCAGGATACTGCGAAAGCGGTGGAGTCCGAGCCGATGGACCAGTCCCCGCCCATCAAGCCGGTGCAGCGCGTGACCCCCGATTACATGGCGGCTCAGTTCTTCCGGGAGGCGCTTTCTCCGTACGGCGAGTGGGTGGAGGTTCAGGGATATGGACGTTGCTGGAAACCCAAGGGCGTGCGGCCGGGGTGGGCCCCGTACACGGTAGGAGAATGGGCTTATTCCAACTACGGGTGGACATGGGTAAGCGCCGAAGATTTTGGCGACATTGTGCACCATTACGGGCGGTGGGTGCGGCTGAAGGGGCATGGCTGGACGTGGGTTCCCGACCTCGAGTGGGCTGCTGCGTGGGTGAGCTGGCGGTACGGAACCAAACAGATCGGCTGGTGCCCGCTGCCTCCACAGGCCAAGTGGAATCCCGCAACGGGCGTGGGTCCGTGGGCGGACCGGGACTGGGACATAGGTCCCGAAAATTACGTCTTCTGCCAAATCCCGGATTTCGGGAGCGCGGAATTGCATAAGGTCCTGCTGCCTTCCGAGCGGAATGCCGATGCGTTCATGCACACCGTCAACATCACCAACATTTCATTTTCCGTGCGGAATATTTTCGTGGGGGGCCCATCGTACGATTGGGTGGCGACGCGCTCCACGGAGCCGGTGTCGGTGATCAAAGTGGTCAAGGAACGTAGTCTGGTGAAGTTCCGGGAGGTACTGCGGACGGCCGCTGAAAACTCGGACGAGGGCCCTGCCAAATTCCGGAGCGTAATTTTGGGTGATACATTGACCCTGGTGGCGCCCCAGTGGGGGATTCTGGTAGATCCGCGCCGGGCGGAATCGCTGGGTTTTCACGTGGACGAACCTGACGAGAAGGGCAAGACGGGCGCCGCCAAGACCGTGTGGCGCGAGGGCGCGCAGGCCTCCGAGCCCGAGCCCGTGGTGGTGGACCCCCGGGTCCCGGTGGTGGTCCCTGCGTTGCTGGGAGGCTGGGAGAATTTTTCCAGCGAGGAGGAGAAGAAGACGATCAAGGCGAAGGTTGCGCGCGAGGTGGCAGGCCTGAATGCGGAGCGCAATCCTGCGCGTCCCTTTGATCCTTTGCGGGATACCCCGACGGTCCGCCGCTAGGTGCTGGGGCGGACGAGGCGCTTGCGCGGACATGACGGTTCGTTGACACGTTTGAGATCAATCTGAAAACGTAAAGTCACCTGGAGTTGCCGAGGGGGCAGCCCCCCGTGGTTTCGGGTTTAACGCAGGTAGATGAATTCCTTTGCGTTCCAGAGGGCATGCGCGACGGCCCCGAGGCCGTTTTCCCGCGCGAGTTTGAGGGCGCCCGCGCGTTCGGATTCCCGCGCGGGCCGGCCGAAGGCAGTGGCAAACATTTCGTCCACCTGCGCTTCCAGCGGGATTTGCGAGGCGCTGATTCGCTGCCCCCATGCCGCGGCCAGCTTTTGGATCGAGGGATCGTTCAGGAGCAGTAGGGACTGCGCGGGTACGGTGGTGACGTTGCGCCGGCCCAGCGTGGTGAACGGACGCGGGGCGTCAAAGGCCGCAAAGATGGGGTCCAGCCCGGCACGCCGGTGCCGCACGTAGAGGCTGCGCCGCGGCGTGCCCGCCTCCACCGGTGTGCCGTACAGCGCACGGTTGAGCTCGCCCGAAACCGCCAGCAGCGCATCGCGGATTTCCTCCGCCTCCAAACGGCGCACCGCGGCGTGGGAAAGCAGCGCATTGCCGGGATCCTTTTGCTGCGCGGATTCGGTGGGTGTTGAGGAGCGCTGGAAGGCCTCCGTCTCCACCAGCCATAAAATCATGCGGCGCGCGGACCACCCGTCTTGCGCAAGCCGCCCTGCCAGAAAATCGAGCAGCTCGGGGTGTGCGGGTTTTTGGCCCATGCGCCCGAAGTCGTCCACCGAGGGCACAATTCCCGAACCGAAAACCCAGTTCCAGAGCCGGTTCACGAGCACTCGTGCGGTGAGCGGGTTTGTGGGATCCACCAGCCGGTCGGCCAGGGCAGCGCGCCCGCTGAGCGGACCCTCCACCGGGTGCGGATGCAGCACCTCGATAAAGCCCCGGGGCACGGGTTCGCCCGGATGTTTGTGGTCACCCCGCGGGAGGAACGCGGCGTTGCGTCCCTCGTTTTCGAGCACGCCGGGAACGGTGAGGGGCTTTGCGAGGGTGGCGGAGGCTTTGCGGTATTTGTCCACGGCGGTCTCGAGGGCGGGGGAGGCCGTGGAGCGGGTCGGGAGAAGTTCCTTGTCGATGCAGGCCTGGAGCAGTTCACGCTGGCCCTCCCGCAGGGTTCCCGCGCGCCATGCGCGCACGGCGTCC
>JBILWF010000129.1:0-6515 GCA_044370075.1 Chthoniobacteraceae bacterium
GGAGTACTCGGGTCAATTTATGTTCGGAAGTGCTCCCAAGGGCTTTCCTTCGCTAATTCCAAACGCCCCGATCGAAGTCGGTTTCGGAGTGCGGGCCAGCACCGTGCAAATTCTGGTTTTCGGCGTAACTTCTCTTCTTTTGGTGGTTTTGCGGCATGTCGTAATGAAGACACGCACAGGACTCGCGATGAGGGCTGTCTCCGTGAACGCTACCGCGGCTGCTCTCATGGGCGTGAACATCGGACGGGTAATCTCGTTTACTTTTGGCCTTGGGTCCGCCCTGGCCGCTGCCGGGGGGATTTTTTACGCCTCGCTGTATCAGGCGATAGACCCCTTTATGGGCGTTCTCCCCGGGATGAAAGCCTTTGTTGCTGCAGTGTTGGGGGGCATTGGGAGCCTGCCTGGGGCAGCGCTCGGGGGCTTGATTCTCGGGGTTTTGGAGACGCTTATTGTGGGTTACTCCAAAGTGCTTGGAATTTCTCCCGGTTACCGTGACGCGGTCGCGTTTGTGATATTAATTCTCATTTTGTTGTTCAAGCCTGCGGGGCTGTTGGGCAAGAACCTGCGCGAGAAGGTATAATGCATAAAATGATCCGTTCTAAAGCGATGCTTTCTCTCGCGCTTCTAACGAGCGCGACGGTTTCATTTTTGTTCACCGGGCATCCCGAGGCGTCGTGGCCCTTGGCGCAGATTGATGGTTACTTCCTGAACATTGTGGTTCTCGCCGGGATAAACATAACGCTCGCAGTGAGCCTAAATCTCGTCAACGGATACACGGGCCAGTTCTCCTTGGGGCATGCGGGCTTCATGGCTGTCGGTGCGTATGCGTCGTCCACGCTGACGCTGGTCAAAGGCAAAGCCGTCGCCTCTCTTTTACATGGGGTTGGGTTGAATTTTCCTGGAGTGATTTTTGGGGTGGCTTTGTTGTTTGGGGGGGCGATGGCCGCCGTTTTTGGACTTGCTGTGGGACTGCCCTCCCTGCGGTTGAAGGGAGACTATCTGGCTATTGTGACCCTCGGCTTTGGTGAAATAATTCGCGTGTTCATTCAGAACACCGACTCGCTTGGAGGTGCGCGTGGATTGCCGGGTATTCCTCCCCGAACGACGTTGGGATGGACCTTTGCCATCGCTGCGGTCGCGATTTATGTGTCGCGCTCTTTAGTGCGGAGCACTTACGGGCGCGGTTTTCTGGCAGTGCGGGACGATGAAACCGCCGCGGAGGCCATGGGGGTGAGCGCTATCAAATACAAGGTGACGGCCTTTGTGGGTGCGGCATTTTTTGCGGGTCTCGCCGGAGGGCTCTATGCGCACTTTATCGGATACATTACGCCCGAGGGGTTCAACTTTATGAAGTCGGTGGATGTCGTGGTGATGGTGATTTTGGGAGGTATGGGATCTACGTTTGGCGTTGCGGTGGCGGCGGTGTTGCTTACCGGCATGAACGAGGTGCTCCGGCAGGTGGAGCAGTACCGCATGATTGCCTCCTCGTTTCTTTTGATCGTCTTGATGATTCTCCGGCCGCAGGGGTTGATTGGAAATCCGCTGGAATGGCTTCGCGCGAGGAGGATGCGTCAATGAGTAAGGGGGACTCATTGACCCCGTTGCTCCGCATGCGGGCGGTCAGCATTCGTTTTGGCGGCGTGGTAGCAGTGAGTGATTTGGATTTTGAGATTGGTGCGGGAGAACTGGTTGGATTAATCGGGCCGAATGGGGCTGGTAAAACCACGGCGTTTAATTTGATTACCGGCGTGTATGTACCCTCGTCGGGAAGTGTAGAGGTTTGCGGCCATTCGGTGGCGGGCATGTCAGGCAGCCAAATCACGCGATTGGGAGTCGCGCGAACATTTCAGAACATTCGTCTCTTTGATTCTTTGAGCGTTTTAGACAACGTTCGCACGGCTTTTAATTCCCGATTGGAGACGAGCTTTTGGGGCACGCTGTGGCGGGGGAATCGGTTTCGCGAAAAGGAGAATCAAATTCGGGAGGAAGCACTTGGGCTTTTAAACATATTTGGGTTGGAAAAAGAGGCGGAAGCGCCGTGTCGCAGCTTGTCGTACGGGGACCAGAGGCGTTTGGAGATCGTGCGCGCGCTTGCCACGCGGCCGCGATTGCTGCTTTTGGATGAACCGGCGGCTGGCATGAACCCCACGGAAAAGCGCGAACTCATGACACTCATTCGCTTCGTTCAAGAGCGTTTCGGTTTAGCGATACTTTTGGTTGAGCATGACATGAAGGTTGTCATGGGAATTTGCCAGCGGATTGCCGTGCTCGAATACGGGCGCAAAATCGCCGAGGGAATTCCGGAACAAATTCAGAAAGATCAGCGTGTGATCGCCGCCTATTTGGGTGAGGAGGTTGTCCATGCTTGAACTCGAGAATCTGGCTGTGACCTACGGCTACATTGCGGCGTTGCGCGGTATTTCGATCACGGTTCCCGCGGGAAGCATCGTCACGTTGGTGGGTGCCAACGGTGCGGGAAAATCCACGACGCTGCGGGCTGTCTCGGGGTTGGTGCCCGTCAAGCGTGGAAAAATTCGCTTCGAGGGCCGCGATATCACCAACCGTCCGGCGCATGAGATCGTGGGACTTGGCCTTGCGCATGTTCCCGAGGGGCGGATGGTTTTTCCAAACTTGTCGGTGATGGAAAATTTGCGCATGGGGGCTTATCTGCGGAGAGATGCTGCGGGGATTGCCGCGGACCTCGAGTTTGTCATGCACGTGTTTCCGAGGCTTTTGGAGAGGGAAAAGCAACTGTCGGGGACTCTTTCCGGGGGCGAGCAGCAGATGCTGGCTATCGGCCGTGCGCTCATGAGCAAGCCGCGCTGTTTGATGTTGGACGAGCCTTCGCTTGGTATCGCCCCTTTGCTCGTGAAGACGATATTTGAAAAAATCGTCGAGGTGAATCGGGACCTTGGTTTGACGGTTCTGCTAGTCGAACAGAATGCGAATTTGGCGCTTGGGGTATCTCGGTTTGGCTATGTTTTGGAGGCTGGTGAAGTATTGCTCGCCGACCGATCCGAAGTGCTTCGTGACAACCCGAGGGTAAAAGCCGCCTATCTCGGGGCGTAACTCGGCGTAAAGTCGACTTTCTAGCGTTGCCGCCGGAGTGAGCCTCGGGCACATCTCATGGCATGGACCCCTCCACCGCCATTTCTCAACTGCGCTCCGAATGTAACCAACTTGCCTCGGGCATCACACGCATGCATCCCTGCATTTCCAAGCTGGGGAATCCGCAGGCTCAGGGGGAGATTTTCAAGGCGGTTTTTGAACTCACCAAACAGGTTGAGGTCGTGAAAAAACATCTGCTCCGCCTCGAGAAGGGCGAGGACACGCCACTCACCTGAACGGCTCCTGAGTTTCCCTTCGATCAATCAAACCGATTGTGGAGCCATCGGTACGGAAAATCGTTGCCGGGGCAGTCTGTGGGCCATTGCGGGGGATTGATCTCCTTGTGTGCCTTCACAATGGACCATTTGCCGTCGGATTTTCCTACGCGTTGTCGCAGATAGCGGATCAGCTCGTCCAAAGCCTCCAATTGTTTGGACGTTGGTTTGTCGTGGTTGAAGTCACCCACCAGACAGATGCCGATGGCTATGTTGTTTAGGTAATCGCTGTGCACGTGGCCACCGTTGATTTGTTTGCGCCAGCGATCTCCCACTTCGATCTGACCGTCTCCCGAGGAGGTTCCATTTCCAATTACAAATTGGTAGGCCAGACCGTTTTGCATTTTGCGGACCTGGCGGTGGTAATATTCAAACGCTCGTGCGTTCCCCTGTCTGGTGCCGCTGTTGTGAACAACTATGTATTTCCAGCGGTTCTTTTGCACGGGTGCGCGGTCGATATGGTCCCGAACGCCGCGTGTTATGTATTTCCATCGGCTGAACCAGCCAAAGAACGAAAACGGCTGTGCGCCGCTTCTCTGTTCCACGCCGGATTTTTCAACCAGAACCTGGGCGTCCTCCGGGGCTTGTTTATGGTTGCCGGTTTGGACCGGGGGCCGTTCTCCCGGCGCTGGGCGAGGCCCTGTTGCCGGAGTTGGGGCGGGTTGTTTGGTTCCAGAACCTGTCGCGGCTGGTGGCGTTGGTACGGGTCGGGGCTGCGGCGGCGGAGGGGCGGCGGGAGCGGGAGATGGTTTTAATTTCTCACTGTGGGATGGCGCCTGAGGCGTGGACCGTGGCGCGGTTTGGGGCCGTGTCTGGGCGGGGCGTGCAGGCGCCCCGCGTGGAGCGGCCGGCGGCTTCGCGGGTGATGGCCGCGGTTTGGGCTTTGGTTTCGCGGAGGAGGGTGCGGGAGACGCCGGCTTTTGAGCCGGGACGGGATGGATGTCCTCCCCGCGGCTTCTGAGAAAAAGACGTTTTTTTTCCTCCTCGCTGAGACTGGAGCCTTGCTGCGCCGTGCCCTGAAGGCTGGACAGCAAAAGGAGGGCACTGAGGCCGGCAAACAGGGTGGAGCGGGGCTGCACATACTGAATGTAACAAACCGATGGGGCCCTGCAAGGGGCACGCACGCCTGCGTAAAATTTCCACCGCGAGGGGCAACGCCGGTCTTGTAATCAGGGACGTAATGCCGCTCGGATCCCATCTGCAACGGCGAAGGCCAGAGACTGGCGGTACTTAAATGATTTATAGATGCGGGCTCCCTCGGCGGGATTCGTAAGGAACCCCAACTCCACTAAAATTGAGGGCCGTCGATTGTATCGGAGCACGTAAAAGCGCGCTCTGCGCACGCCCCTGTCTTCGCCGCGCGACGCGGCAACCACACGGTTGTGAACGGTCTCGGCAAGTCGTGCAGAGTGCTGCGAATAGAAATAGGTCTCAATTCCCGAGGCGTCCCGGTTCGGTGATGCGTTGAAATGAATGCTCACAAAGATTGAATTTCCCGGGGAGCGGTTTGATATGGCCACACGGCGCGAAAGTTCCACGAAAGTATCGGAATTTCTTGTCATGATGACCCTGTGCCCAGAAGCGCGCAGGCGCGATTGCACGCTTCGAGCGACGTCCAAAGCGGCAGTTTTTTCGGAATATCGCTGCCCGGCTATGCCTCCGGGATCATGTCCGCCGTGACCCGCATCCAGTATGATGGTGCCTGCGCGCACCGATGAGCTCAGGGTTCCAAAGACCAAGACGAAAAGGCAACCGGCGCGGCTGTTTATGCGGCCGGTTAACAGCTTCAAAAAAACGTCCAGGAGGGTTTTCCACGCTGCGTAAAAAGTCATGCGGTAAGTGCGGCACGGAATCATCGCGGGTTAGGCGGGAAATAAAAACGGGAATCGTGGAAAATCCAGCCCGCTGCACGGGGAAATTGTGGAGTCGAGGGCCAGGGCCTCGTTGAGGTTGACCCCTCAGGAGAGGGCGTCCATCCTGCGGTGATATGAATTATGACCTCATCGTGATTGGCGGCGGTCCCGCGGGGTACGTCGGCGCGATTCGTGCTGCGCAGTTGGGCAAAAAAGTTGCGTGCATTGAAAAGGAACGCGCGGGTGGAACCTGCCTGAACTGGGGTTGCATTCCCACCAAATCTCTTTTGCGCAATGCCGAATTGTACCACGTGTTTGCACATCGCGCTGCCGAGTTCGGCATCAAGGCGGACAATGTTTCGTTTGACTGGTCCAAGGTCATTGGTCGTTCGCGCGATGTGTCTGACAAAAATGCAGGGGGCATCGAATTTCTCTTCAAAAAGAACAAGGTCGATTACATCCGCGGCGAGGCTTCCCTTGAGAAAGCCGGCTCTGTTTCGGTGAGGCTTGCGGATGGCAGAATGGAAACGCACACCGCCGGGAAGATCCTGCTCGCAACGGGATGTGTTTCGCGACCGATGCCTGGTTTTGCCTTCAACGGCACGACGGTCATTTCCAGCAGGGAGGCCATGATTTTGCCGCAACAGCCGAAAAGTCTGATTGTGATCGGCGCCGGCGCCATCGGCGTGGAGTTCGCGTATTTTTACAACGCGTTCGGAACTCAGGTGACCGTTGTCGAGATGCTGCCCCATCTTCTTCCCGTTGAGGATATTGAAGTCTCTCAGGTTTTGGAGAAGTCCTTCCAAAAACAGGGCATAAAGGTCCTAACTTCGCACAAAACCACCAAGACGGAAGTTTCGGATTCGGGTGTTAAGATAACCGTCGAGGATTCGAAGGGAACGTCCCAGCTGCTCGAGGCCGATGTTTGTCTGGTTGCAATTGGGGTGCAACCGCTTTTGCCCGGGGGCACCCTCAAGCCTGCCCTCACCGAGCGGGGGTACATCCAGACCAATGAGCGGTATGAAACAAACATTCCCGGAATTTACGCGGCAGGGGACATTATCGGTCCGCCTTGGCTGGCACATGTCGCCAGCTTTGAAGCAGTGCAGGCCGTGAACGGGATGTTCCAACCGGGATTCAAGCCCCGCAAAGTGGGGGCCTTCCCCGGATGCACATACTGCCAGCCCCAAGTGGCCAGCGTGGGCCTCACCGAGCGCGCCGCAAAGGATAAGGGCGTGAAATTTAAGGTGGGAAAATTTCCCTACATGGCCAGCGGCAA
>JBILWF010000131.1:0-6488 GCA_044370075.1 Chthoniobacteraceae bacterium
GATTCGGCGAAGCGCGTGAGATCCAGCCAGCGGCGACCGAAGCTCTCGGCAAAGGCTTCCGTCGCCAGCAAACGATCCGCTTCGGCGGCGACCGCTGCGGCGGGATTTTTCGCGTAGGCAGCAGCAAACGCTTCCAAGCTCTCCCCACTGGGCGGCAGCCCGGTGAGCACAAAATGCAGCCGCCTTAAAACCGCTTGTGCGGGCGCGTCCGACGCGGGACTTATTCCCGCGCGCTCCATGGCTGCCAACAAAAAGGTGTCCACGCGTCCCTCGGACCATGTTGCGTTCGCGACCTGGGGCGGTGTTTGCGGACGCGGAGCCCGGTATGCCCAAAACGTCTGAGCCTCTGCCAGCGGAAGCGCCTTGCCGGGGCCGCCTGCAATCTGGCCCGCAGGGTCCGCCTCACGCGGATCGGGTGCCCCCATGCGCACCCACTGTTCCAAGGCAGCCACAGCGCCCTCAGGAAGCTTGTGACGAGGCGGCATCTGCAAGTCCACATCGGTGTACCGGACGGCCTTCACGAGCAGGCTCTCCTCCGGGTTACCTGGAATCACCGCGGCTCCTGCATCACCCCCTTTTTGCCATCCGTCCCGATAATCCAGCCGCAGGCCGCCTTTAATCTTTTTGGCTGCGCTGTGACACTCGAGGCAATGCTCCTCAAGCAAAGGCCGGACTTTTTTTTCAAAAAAAGACGCCGCGTCCTCCGCCCCGACACAGGAGGCGGAAAACAACCAGAAGGCTGCCGCACAGACCCCGAAGAACGTACTCCGAATGGCGACTGGTGACTGCATAAGCAAAGCCTAAGACATTCTCCAGCTACCAGTCCATGCGGGACTTAAAGCGGTGTGATAGATCGAGATCCCCTGGAACCTCCGGATCCCGGGAGCCTCTTTTGAGGGCAAACCGACCGCGGGAAACCTGAACCTCCTACACCAATTCGCGGAGAATCTCCCCGTTGCGCACAATCATCACGGGACGACCGCTCGGTGTGAGGTACTCCTTGCGGGCGTCGATTCCCAACAACCCGTAAAAAGTCGTCGCCACGTCATCCGGAGAAATGACCCGATCCAGCGGACCCTCGCCCTTCGCGTCGGATGCCCCCAACACCTGCCCCCCGCGGATGCCACCACCCGCGAGCAAACAGAACATCGCGCGCGGATAGTGATCACGTCCCGCACGGGCGTTAATCTTGGGAGTGCGTCCGAATTCTCCGGTCACATACACGGCGGTGGACTCCAGCAACCCCTTCGCCGCAAGTGCAAGGAGCAACCCGCTCAGCCCTCCGTCCAACTCGGGAAGGCGCTTGTTTTTGAGCGCTGCAAAGTTGTCCGCGTGGGTGTCCCACCCCCCGGATTGGACGGTGACAAATCGCACGCCGGACTCCACGAGGCGGGTCGCCATCAGGCAACTCTGGGAGAAGGAATCAGCCCCGAAAAGATCCGTGATGCTCTTGGGCTCGCGGGTCGTGTCAAACGCCTGACGCGCCTTTTCGGAGCGCATCATCTGGTACGCTTTCTGGCCGAACTCGTCCATGCCGCTGAGGATCTTGTCCTCCTTGGCAAAGTCGCCAAAAGCGGTGTCGTACCGGCGCACCATGTCCTGACGGCGGTCCACGTCTGTGAGGGTCACGCCGCGCAACACGAGACCGCGCACCTCCATGGCACGACCCGCCGTGGGAGCCGCGCCCGTGTCAAAAGGACCGTACTCCACGCCGAGGAATCCTGTGGGATTGTTCCCCTGCGAGGGAAGCGCAACGAAAGCGGGTAGTTCTTTGGGGCTGCCCAGTTCCTTGCTCACCACCGAGCCGTACGTCGGAAAACGCAGGGAAGCGATCGGACGGTTTCCCGAGCCCATGTAAAGCGAGCCCAGATTGTGATCGGCCAGTGTGTGGGACACGCCGCGCAACACCGCGAATTTGTCGGCACATTTCGCCAGTTTCGGGAGGTGCTCGGAAATCTGCACGCCATCTGCATTTGTCGCGATGGGCTTGAATTCACCGCGGTGCGTGTCGGGGGCATCCGGCTTCAAGTCGAAGGTGTCCATGTGGCTGGGGCCTCCCGATAGACGCACGAAAATCGCGGCTTTCGCCTTCCCAGGCATAGAAGATGAACCCGTGTTGAGTCCCACACCCGCTCCATCGAGAGAGGGGGCCGCGTTGGCCACGCCGCTGAGATAAGACTGGAGCGTGAACCCCATGCCAAATCCGGTAATCGCGCCCACGCGGAGAAAATCACGGCGCGGCACACCATCGCAGTAGGGAACAGAGGATTTTTTCATAGGATTTGTTGGGGGGGGATGAGGTTAGGGGGTCGTACGGAATCAGCGGACGGAAACAAATTGCAATCTAGTGGTTTACCAAAAACTCGCGTGTATTGAGCATGGCCCACAAAAGCTCCCGCGCTCCCTCCACCGGAGAGGCCTGTGCCAGCACATCGGCGCGCGCACGGGAAATTTCCTCGGCCGTAGGCGGCCGGCTCACGGTGCGCAAATAAATTTCGCGTATCACAGCGTCGACTTTTTCACCGGAGCCCGCAGCGGGGGCGGCTGGGTCTGCCGGCTTTGTCGCGGCGGAAACGCCGAGAGCCTGCTCTATCCACGCCGTGCCCCGCTTGTTATCGATGCGGGAAAGCATCGAAGGATCGTTGCGCGTGTAGAGCGTCTGCAAAAGCGTCGGGTCGGTGATCCGCTCGCAATCGCAGTTTGTCTGGCGCGCCGGCTTTCCAAAGATGGTCAGCGCGTAGGCATCCGCCGAACGCATGCTGGCCTTCTTTACCGAAAACGCCGTCGTGCTCGCAGCACCAATCGCACGTCCCTCGACCGTTTGCGGGTACGACTCCAGATTCTCCCGGGTGTCGGTCGCCATTTGAATGGCGTCGTACACCAACTCCGCAGGCAGACGACGGATCATCGCGCGGGAGAAGTTTTTCTCATCAAGCTTGTTGGTCTCGTTGGCCTGCCAGCTCCTCTGATAGGCGTCACTCTGGAGGATCTCACGGTGCAGCCATTTCATGTCAAAACCGTGCTGCACAAATGCAGTGGCGAGATAATCGAAAAGCTCCGCATTGGACGGGGCGTTTGCGAGATTAAGATCGTCCGCAGGATCCACAATGCCGCGGCCGAAGTAAGCCGCCCATACGCGGTTCACCCACGCCTTCGCAAAGTATGGATTTTCCGGCGCACGCAGCCACTCCATGAGCGGTTGGCGCACATCCTCATAGGTGTCCAGCATCACGCTCTCGCCACCGAGCAGCTTGGGAGTAATCACCCGGCTGGCGCCAGAGACGGCTGATTTTGGAGTGGCAATCGTTTTGGAGGATTTGGCCGTCGCAGGGGCCCGAGCCACCAAGTCCGCCCATGGAAGCACGTCACCCTTGGCCATGCGTTCCCGGACAAGGCGTTCCTCTTCGCGCTGGTAGTCAACGCGCAGGTCCGCCAAACGCCGCGTTTTCTCAGCATCAGTCATGGGGAGCGGCTGGAGCGGTTCCTCGGCGGACGTGGTCCCATCGGAGGCGGTCGCCGGGGTTTGAGCTCCCCCCGCAGCAGGCACCTCGGATGACGGCACCGCAGTTACCGGCGTAGCGGCAACAGTCGCCGCGGCCGCCGGTTGAGATTCGGGAATTGCCGGCGCAGTCTGCGCCGTTACGGCAGCCAACTCTGCAGCTTTCTTTTTGGCCGTCTGCCGGGCCTCGGCAGCTTTCTTGAGATCCCGCTGGAGGTACAGGGCATCGACCTTGGCTCTGGCCTCGGCCACGATTTCAGCCCGCACCGACTTGAGCGACGCGGGTCCTGTGGAACCCGCCTCCGCCGCGGCCGACTCCTTGGCCGCCGGGGTCATCTGCATTTTGGAGGAGACCGGCGCGGCACCCGCTTGGAAGCCGATCGGCGCAAAAAAGGCCTGAAACTGAGCAAAATCCTGCTTTGTCCACTGATCGAAGGGATGCTTGTGGCACTGCGCACACTCGATGCGGACGCCGAGAAACGTATGTGCAAACGCAAGCGCCTTGTCCTCGGCCTTGGCCACGTTTTGCCGGGCCCAGAACCAGGGCATGGTATCGCGCTCCCCGAAATTTGCAGGATTGTCCTTCCGGAAGTAGCTGCCCATTTCCTTGGCAAATTCCTCAAAGCTCTGATCCGAACGCGACCGGATCGAGGCCACAATAATCCCCGCGGCTAGTTCATCGTAAGGACGGTTTTGCTCGATGCGGGAGTACAGCCAATCAAACCACTGGCGGGACAGCACTGGTCCAAAATTGTTCTGACCCGCGCCCACAATCAAACCATTGCCACGGAGAACCAGCGGGTTGTTTCCGGTAAAATCGCAGAGGCGAGTCGCCCACCACGCCGCATAACCCGGGCGGGCCAGCAGTTCGTCAATTTTGCGATCCCGTTTGTCCCGCGTCTTGTCTGCAAGGAAAGCCTCGATCTCGGCCGGCGTCGGCAGCGTGCCCGTCACATCCAGACTCACCCGCCGCAAAAACTCCGCGTCGGAACAAACCGGCGAAGGAATGATACCAACCTTGCCCAACTTGGTGTTAATGAGCTCGTCCACCTTGGACCGCGGTGCCGGCTGCTTCGGATATTTGGCCAGATCGGACACAGGCAGCATCACGGGGATCGGCGTCACGCCGTTGTCGTAGAAGGCTACAATCTGCGTGTCTCCCTGACCCTTGCATGAAACCGCTCCTGACTCGGAGACCACCGCTACCGCGTCATCATTGGAGCGAAAGCGCGTGAAGGCGGTGACGTCCTCGACGGTTCCATCTTTCCAGTGCGCAAGAACGCGCAATTGCTTGGTGTCCGCTTTGTTCCGGAACTGGATTTCTTTCGGGAAAACTTCCAATCGTGCAAATTCACCCGTCTCGGCTACGTCCATTTTGGCGCCCGAACTAATCCACTTAACCAGCAGATTGTACTCCCAAGAATCCTTGGCGAAACGCTCCTTGCCCTTGTGATTCATCAGGGCGGATCCCTTTTGAATGATCAAGCTCTGCGCAGGATCCTGAAGGTTGACACGCACGCCACCCTCGTCGCCCTTGTCATCCTTGACGATTTGATTGAAGTCCTTCTCGAAGTCGTAACCGAAGAGGGAAAGCTGGAACCCGCCCCGGCCCTGAAAGGAGCCGTGGCACTCGCGGCCCGAACAGCCCAGACGGCTCATCAGCGGGACGACGTGTCGGCGAAAACTCGGGTCGGGCGCCTCCGCCGGGATCCGGAACCGGTCCGCTACCGTGCGCTCTTTGGCGGGCGGCAATGCGGGTTGGACGGCGGCTTGGAGGGAGCCTGCGCACAGGGCCACAGCGAGTAGGAGGGGGAACGCTCTCTGCATGCCCCTCATTCAAAGCAGGAAAGGTGCCAACCTGAAATCCCGATGAAGATGCAGACACCCCCGCCCCTTCATTCAACGGGGCCTGCAAGGCCTTGAAGCGCAGAAAATCCGTACTCCCGGGCATGCGCTCGGTGCAGGTTTCGAAGCGTCCCGAAACCGCATTCCCGAGCCACCACGCCAATTTTACGGCCTCCCTGTAAAAGCACCTCCCGCGCCCGCTCCAACCGGATCCGCTGGAGGTGGCGTGCGGGCGTCGTGCCCAGATCCTCGCGGAAGGCGTAATGTAGAGCGCGGACCGAGGCGCCAACCGCCTCCGCAATCTGCTCATTACTGGCGTTCTTGCCAAAATTCACCTGCATCCACTCCAGCGCACGCACCACGGCCGGATGCCTCGCTGCATAGGCCTCGGTGCTGCGACGCAACACCAACCCGCGCAGGGGAAGCACTTTTTGCCGGACGGCAAGTTTTTCCCCGTTCATCAGACACTCCAGCATCCGAGCGGCCGCATACGCGATCCCCCCCGCGTCCTCGTCGATGCTCGAAATGGGCACCTGCGCACATTCACACGCCAGCTGCATGTTCCCCACCCCGAGCACCGCCACATCTCCCGGAACCGACAAACCGGAGGCCAGACACGCCTCCACCACATCAACGGCCAGCAGATCATCCAGGGCAAACACCGCCAGGGGTTTGGGCAGCTTGCTGATCTCCCCCTCCAACCACTGGCGACAGTCTGCCCAGCGCTCCGCCCCTCTTCCGCGCGGCGCGCTCCATTCCAACACATCACACGCCCGGCCCGCGGCACCCACCGCCTGCTCAAAACCCGAGCGCCGCTCCTTCTGGACCCTCCCGCGTGGCAGACTCACCCACGCAAAATGCCGGAACCCGCGCCTTAAAAAATGCTCTGCAGCAACCCGTCCCATCGCCGCGTTGTCCTCCTGCACTGCAGGAAGCCCCTCCCGCACATGGTTGGCGCCAAGCGTCACCGTGGGCTGCAAATGCACCTGCTTTTGCAAAAAACCCCGCAACCGCGGCACGGCCGTGTCATTGACCAAAAGCCCGTCCCCGCGCCAACCCCGCGGCGGGGAAGCCTCGAGAATGGAACGCATTTCCAGATGCCATCCCGCCTCGCGCGCGAACCGCCCGATGCCCTCAATCACGC
>JBILWF010000130.1:0-6488 GCA_044370075.1 Chthoniobacteraceae bacterium
CGATGTCGTAGAGTTCGACGCGGTCGAAGGTGCGGTGAATGCGCCATCGGGCGGTGCGCAACGAGTCTTCGTTGTGCCATGCCCAATAGTAACTTTCCACCGGGCTTGTGCCGCGCGTCTGCAAGGCAGGCCAGATGTTTTTCCATCCAAAGGACGCGTGGGAGGCAGCGGAATGTCACACATGGCGGCGAGGGTGGGAAGCATGTCGCAGGCGCCGCAGAGGCCGTCCCACGTCTGCCCGCCGGTGAGCCCTCCTTTGGGCCAGGAAACCGCCGTCGCAAGGCGCGTGCCCCCCTCAAACAGCGAATGTTTCCCCCCGCGCAGGGGCGCGTTGCTTCCGTCGGCTGTGGCTCCATTGTCGCTCGAAAAAACAAGGACCGTATTTTCGCGGAGGCCGAGTTTCTCGAGTTCCGCGAGCAGCATGCCCACGTTGCGATCCAGCGCCTCGACCATCGCAGCATAGACGCGCTTTTTGGGATCCGTGATGTTCTCATCCACCCGCGCGAGGTCCTCCTCTTTGGCCTGCATGGGCGCATGCACCAGATGAAAGGGCACATAGCAGAAGAAAGGTTTGGTTTGATTCTCGCGGATGAACTCGAGCGCACGGGCGGTGATCATGTCCTCGGTGTAGCCCGAGTCGGCGGTTCGCAGCTCCCGGTTGTGCCACCAACTCAACGGGCCTTTGCCCCCGGCAGTGCGGCGCGTGAAATAGTCGGCGCCGCCCCCGTAATAAACCCAGGCCTCGTCAAATCCATGCGCATTCGCCCCGAAACCGTTCGCGGGTTTTCTGCCGGGTTTGTCGGCAAAGGCGCGGGAAAATTCCTGGAGAAATTCGGGTGTAGGCGGTTCCTCGCCATTGTGCCATTTGCCAAACACCCCGGTGCGATACCCGGCCCCCTGAAAAACCTCGGCGATGGTTGTCTCCTCCGTGGCCAGTTCGCCGCCCACCTCCGGCCCGGTTCCCACGCGAAAAGGATGGCGTCCGGTCAGGAGCATGGCGCGCGTGGGCGAGCAAACGCACCATCCCATGAAGTGACGAAGCTCCACCCCCTGTTTGAAAAGGGAGTCGATGTGCGGCGTCTGGATGCAGCCACCCGGATGGGCACTAATGTCGCTCCAACCCAAATCGTCGGCCAAAATGTACAGAACATTGGGACGCGCGGCGGCGGTGCCTCGCAAGGAAAGGAGCACGGCCAGCACCGCGAGAGCCAAACGCAGACAGAGGTGTTTCATAGAAAATTAGGCGCGGATATTCCGCTGCCGTGCGGGCTAGTTTTCCGCAACGCAGCAAACGCGTATCGTTCCGAACCGGAGTCTGTTGTCACCTGGAAAATCGTTTTGATGAGCCCGGGCGCGAGGGATTGAGATTCGCGGATTCGGCGCTCCTCACCACACGGGGGGTCCCGCACGGATCCGAAGTCCGGGGAAACTCCACGCCCCGGGCATCTGCGTTTTTTGCGATTGGAAAGAGGGCTCCCGGCAGCAAGCCTCGGGATGCCGAAGCCTCCCGTTTCCTCCCGATGAACCGCCCCGCCCTTCTTGCTGCAACCGTCCTGCTGTTTGTCTGCCCGCGCGCTCGCGGCGCGGGAGATATTGCGCTGGAGCAGACCGTGCCCCTTTCCATGAGCCACAGCATAGGGTGGGTGCGCACCAATGCTCCCGGGGTCTCCGATCCCGGCTGGAACGGAGCCCTCGACGAAGCCAAATGGGGCACTCCGTCGCCGCAGCAAATCGTTTCCCGCGTATGGAGTTGGAAGCCCACCGATGGGCAGTGGGAGAGTCTCGTGAAGGAAAAAGGGGAGGCGCCGCGGGAGGATGTGCGCTTTGAGCTTTGGATCCCCGAAGGCCTCGAGACGGTGCGCGGCATTGTTACCATCTCCGGACACGGCAGTGGAGAGAGCCTCTTCAAGCGCGGCGACCTGCGCGCCCTCGCCCGGGAACTGGGCCTCGCCCTTTTCAAGTTCACGGGCAACCCCGTCCAACGCGGGTTCTGGCCGCGTGCGTTACTCGCGCAGCAGCTCAAAGAGTTTGCCACCCGCTGCGGGCATGCAGAACTGCCCAACGCACCGCTTTTTTTGTACGGGCACTCCAACGGAACCGGATTTTCCGCACTCTTTGCCGCCGCGGAAAAGGAACGGGTCTGGGGCTGGGTTTCCATGCGGCCGGGCATCGCGTTTCAAGTCGCACAACCCGACGCGGCACAAGTTCCCGGATTGGTTATTTTTGGGGAGGAAGATCCGTTTCTGGCGAGGCCTTCGGTGGCGGAGAACCTCGCAATCATTCCGCACCTGCGCAGGTCGCATCACGTGCTGTGGGCGTTTGCGGTGGAGCCGAAGACGGGGCACGGCCCGGGCGAAAAAACATGGCCTCTGGTGCTCTCTTTTATACGCCACACGTTTCACGCCCGGGTTCCGGCGGACGGCAGTCCGAAGGCCGGTGCCGTGGCCTTGCGCGCCCTTTTGGAAAAAGATGGCCATCTGGGGGAGGCGTGGGATTCGGCCACGGGCGGCTACCAGACGCTGCGGACCGCGCCGTTTGGCGAGATGGAGTCTGCGCAGCGCGCCGGGGCGCCCTGGCTTTTGAACGCGCCATTCGCCGCCGACTGGCGGGCGTTTCAGGCGACGGGCGAGGTCACACGCTGACCCCCTGGGCAGAGCCGGGACCGCCGGAGGCTCCGGGCTGAGAGGAGAGTTTTGAAATGCGAAAGATCTGCTCCAGATTGTTCTGGGCCGAGAAACGCGCGCGCACGTCCGCCCGCCCCGCCCTCGCGAAGGCCAGCATGGCGGGAAGGTCCGAAAATGCGCGGTGGAGGGCTGCCGCCCAGTCGTCGACATTCCCCGGTTCGGCGAGCAAACCGGTCACGGCATGCTCGATCGTCTCGGGGATGCCCCCGGTTCGGCTCGCAACCACAGGCACCCCCAGGGCAAGAGCCTCGATTTGGGCCATTCCCAGAGGCTCGTAGAGGGAGGGCATCACCACCAACTGCGCCCGGGCGAGGAGTGCCTCAATCGGACGCACCAAACCCGCCATGAAAACACGCGATTCCAGCCCCAGGTGTTTGATTTCGCCCGCGATGGATTCCCGTTCCCCGCCCTCACCCGCGATCACATAGCGCACCTCGGGCCAAGCATGGCGCATCCGGTGCAGTACATTGAGCAACAGCGTGTGGCCCTTCTCCCCCCGCAACATCGCGGCATGAACGAGGACGGGCCCCCGCGTTTGGTTGAGCCATTCCTCGAGGTCCGCCGGCAGCGGCGCACGGGCGTTGCGGTCCACCGCGGCGAAATCAATGCCCGGATGAACGACATGCAGCCGCCGGGCATCAATCGCCGCGTTTTCGAGCACGCAGCGCCGCAGGTACTGGCTGGGGAGCATCGTGGCATCCACCAGGTGATTGTAGGAGAAGGCGCGGGCGCGGCCCGGCTGGTACGTGCGCGAGCGCAGCAAAAACGGGCGCCCTGCCACCAGGCGCGAGGCAATCGCAAGGTTGTTGGTGTCGTGGCCGCTGTGGCAGATCCCCAGAACCGGACGGTTGCGCGCCATCCAATTCCTGAGCGAAAAAATCGTGCGCACATCCAGGCTGTTGCGGAAAGACAGGCCGAGAACCCGCAATCCCCGCTCCCGCGCCACCTGTTCGACGCGGGTGCCCGCCCGGCAGGCCAGAAACGGCTGAAAGCCGCGTGCGCTCATCCCCTCCATTTGCTGCATGAGTTGGAGTTCCTGACCTCCCACGTTGGGGGAGGATTCGGTGAACAACACACAGTTTTCCATACGGCTTCGTCAGGCCCTTTCGGGCGGGGTGTACGCCACCCGCGGCCATCGCAGCTTTAAGAAAAATTCAGCCCGTGCGGTGTCGAATTCCGTCATGGGAGGACCGGGCCTTTGAAAAAAGCATACACGCGGAAACGCAGAGGCAGGGCGCATCCACCTAGGATTCCAACGCTTCCAAAATCCGCTGAATCTGGGCCTGTTTGGCGCTCCAATCCGCCTCGCGCTTGCGGTGCTCTTCCACCACCGCGGGCGGGGCTCCGGACACGAAGGTTTCCTGCGAAAGCTTGGCGCGGACCTTGGTGAGTTCGGCTTGAATTTTTTCCAGTTCCTTGCCGAGGCGTTGCCGCTCGGCCCCCACGTCCACCAGTCCCTCCAGCGGCAGGGAGAGTGTTCCCAGCGGGGTGATGGCCGAGGGAGTTCCCTTCGGCGGCGCCCACTGCGGGCCTTCCAGCAGGACGGACTCCGCGTTGAGCAAAATCCGCAGCACCTCCGTATCGTGCCCGGCCAACGGGCGGGTGTTTTGAAGCACAAACCCCACCTTTTTGTTGGAAGGCAGATTAAAGTCCCGGCGCAAACCGCGTCCGGCCAGCACCACATCGTAACGGGACTGCGCCTCGGCTTCGTCCTCGGGCAGCAGCCCGTAGTGCGCGTAAAAGTCCTCGCCCAGCCGCGAAGGCCAGCGCGCCTGCATAATCGAGAGCCCGCCCTGGTCCGCGGGAAGATCGGCTTGGTAGCCCAGCCCGTGCCAGAGTTCCTCGGTGATGAAAGGCAGGAAGGGGTGGAAAAGCCGCAGGGTGTGCGAGAGCACAAAATCCATCACCGCCAGCGTGTTGGCTTTTCGGTCCGGATCGTCTCCCGAAAGCGTGGCCTTGGAAGCCTCCACGTACCAGTCGCAGGTTTCGCTCCAGAAAAACCGGTATAGAGCCTGGGCCGCGTCCGAGAACCGGTACTCCTCCAGCGCGGCGGACACCTCGCCAATGGCCGCATCGAGGCGGAGCAGAATCCACTTGTCGTCGAGCGAAAGCAGGTCGCTGCGAATTTCACCCTCCGTCTCGCCGGACTGCATTTGGCGGAAGCGCGCCGCGTTCCAGAGCTTGGTGCAAAAGTTGCGGCCCAGCTCGACGTTCTTTTCATCGAAGAGCACATCCTGCCCGAGGGGCGCGCTGCGCATCACGCCGAAGCGGAGGGCATCCGCGCCGTACTTGGCGATCAAGTCGAGCGGGTCGGGGGAGTTGCCCAGGGACTTGGACATTTTGCGTCCCTGTTTGTCGCGGATGATTCCGGTGAAATACACGTTCCGGAAGGGCAGCTCGCCGGTGTACTCGAAACCAGCCATGATCATGCGCGCCACCCAGAAGAAGATGATGTCCGGGCCGGTGACCAAATCCGTGGTGGGGTAGAACGCCCGGAGGGTGTCGGTTTTTTCGGGCCAGCCCATGGTGGCAAAAGGCCACAGCCAGCTGGAGAACCACGTGTCGAGCACATCGGTGTCCTGGCTCCACAGCGCCGCATCCCGCGGCGGAGTCAGTCCGCAGTAGGCAATGCTGCCGTCCTCGAGTTGGCGCAGGCCGCCGTCCCCGGCGGGCACGCCGAGGGACTCGCGGGCGGACTCCAAATCTGCGGATGGCCCCTGATAATACCACACCGGAATGCGATGTCCCCACCATAGCTGGCGGGAAATGCACCAGTCCTGGAGGTTCTCCATCCAGTGATCGTAGACCTTTGCCCAGCGATCCGGGAAAAAGCGCATGGCACCGCTGCGCACCACGTCGCGGGAGGCGTTCACGGAGGGATACTGGAGGAACCACTGCCGGCTGAGGCGCGGTTCGACGGGCACATCGGCCCGTTCAGAAAAGCCGACGTTGTTTTGGTGTGGTTCCTCTTTTTCGAGCACGCCCAGAGAGCGGAGGAGTTCGATCGCGGTTTTGCGGGCCTCGAAGCGGTCGAGTCCGCAGAGGTCTTTACCCGCGCGCTCATTCATGGTGCCGTCCGGGTGCATGATATCGATGGTCGGCAACTGGTGGCGCAGACCGATTTCGAAGTCGGCCTTGTCGTGCGCGGGCGTGACCTTGAGCACGCCGGTACCGAATTCGAAATCAACGTGCGCATCGCCGAGGATGGGCAGGAGCCGCTCTTCCCGCGGTTGTTCGGCGGGAAGGGGCCGTACCACATGCAGCCCAATGAGCGGCGCGTAGCGCGGATCGGCGGGATTCACCGCCACCGCCGTGTCGCCCGGGATGGTTTCCGGACGCGTGGTCGCGATGGTCAGAAACGTGCCCGGTTTTTCCGCCACCTCGACCCGGAAATAGGTGAGTTGCCCGTTCTGGGATTTCATCACCACCTCCTCGTCGGAGAGGGCCGTGCGTGAAACCGGACACCAGTTCACCATCCGGTTGCCGCGGTAAATGGCGCCTTTGCGGAAAAGATCAACGAACACCCGCTGGACGCACTCGGAGTACTCCGGGTCCATGGTGAAGCGCTCCCGGGACCAGTCACAGGAGGCTCCCAACTTCTTGAGCTGCTGGATGATGATTCCCCCGTGTTTGTCCTTCCACTCCCACACGCGCTCGAGGAATTTCTCGCGCCCCAAATCATCGCGGTGCCGGATTTCGCCGTTCTTTTTGAGAGTGCGTTCAACAACGGTCTGGGTGGCGATGCCGGCGTGATCGGTGCCCGGCAGCCAGAGGACTTCCCTGCCTAGCATCCGGGCGCGGCGG
>JBILWF010000132.1:0-6477 GCA_044370075.1 Chthoniobacteraceae bacterium
GCGGCGCGTGCTGCCGGGCGTCTTGTGGGGATGACGGGGCCGCGGAGGCCGGAGGGACCCGGGGGCGCCTGCCCGGGGCTGCTTTGGAGAATTCCCAAAGATTACATGTTAGAAATCGCAAACGGAGGATATGCCTAAGGATTGGCCTGACCTTGTGGCCTCCATTCCGGAGAGCGAGGAATGGGCCCTGCCCCTACACACTCATGCCCTTTAAACTCCTCGGCCTCCACCCGCTCATTTTGCAGGCAATTCAAGAGGCCGGATATACGGAACCAACCCCCATTCAAGCTGCAGCGATCCCGGAGGTAATCCAAGGACGCGACCTCATCGGAATCGCACAGACCGGCACCGGCAAAACCGCTGCTTTCACACTGCCCTTGCTTCACCGCCTGCACCAGGGGCCTCCGCCGCAGAGGCGGGGCACGCGCACCCTTATTTTGGCGCCCACTCGGGAGTTGGTGGTTCAAATTGAGGAAAATGTGTGTGCCTATGCCAAACATATTCCCATTCAGATCACCAAGGTTTTTGGCGGAGTTTCCGAACGTCCCCAGATTCAGGCGCTTCGCGCCGGGGCGGAGATGGTGATTGCCACGCCGGGGCGTTTGCTGGATCTCATGGGCCAGCGGTGTGCGGATTTTGGTGCGCTCGAACATCTGGTTCTCGACGAGGCGGACCGCATGCTGGACATGGGGTTTTTGCCCGCGATTCGCCGGGTCGTGAATGCGCTGCCCCGAAAGAGGCAGACGCTGCTGTTTTCTGCGACACTTTCCCGCGAAATCGAGGCGCTTACGCAGGAATTTCAACACAACCCGAAAACCATCCAGATCGGGCGCCGTTCCAACCCGGCGGAAACGGTGGCGCAGTTCGTCTACGAAGTGCCGAGGCACCTGAAAACGGCTCTGCTTTGCCACCTCTTGAAAGATCCTGCCCTGGAAATGGTTCTGGTGTTTACCCGGACCAAACACGGGGCGGACCGGGTCGCGCGCAAGCTCGAGTCCCTCGGCATCAAGACGGGAACCCTTCACGCAAACCGCTCGCAAAACCAGCGATTGCGGGCCTTGGGCGATTTTCGCTCCGGAGCCATCCGCGTTCTTATCGCCACCGACATCGCCGCGCGGGGCATTGATGTGGACGGGATTTCGCACGTGGTGAACCTCGATTTTCCGCCGCAGGTGGAGGATTACGTGCACCGGATCGGCCGCACCGGCAGGGCCAGCGCCATCGGGGACGCCATCAGCTTCATTTGTCAGGAGGACTACGCTTCCCTGCGCGCCTTGGAACGGTTCATCGGGCGGGGAATTGTGCGCAAGAAAGCGGAGGACTTTGATTACAAGGCACCCGAACCCCCGATGCCTCCCGTGGAACCGGGCCGTGGGCGTTCGAATTTCGAGGGCAGACAGCGCGCCGCGCGGGGGCCGCGGAGTGCCCCCCCGCGGCGTGACGGCCGCGCACCGCGCAGGGGGCGGTGACGGGACCGGAGGGCCCGGGGTTGTGCGAAGCGATGCCGTGGCCGCGGGAAGGGTGCTCCCGGGAGCCGGCGGCCCACCGCAGGGAGCGGGCGGAATCTATCGAAGGCCCGGGGCGCCGGATTTTTTATCGCGCCTCGAATTCTCGTGGCCGGGGGGGGCCGGCGGACGGGGGTTAGTGGCGCTGGAGCTGGTTGTCCAGAAACGCAACGGTCTGGCGGGTTCCTTCGTTTTGGGAGATCTTTTGGCGGACCTGCCGGTGGGCGTGCAGTACCGTGCCGTGGTCGCGGCCGCCGAAGGCTTCGCCGATTTCCATCAGCGAGGCTTTGGTTAGCTCCCGGGCGAGGTACATGGCCACCTGGCGCGGAAAGGCGATGTTCGCCGGGCGGCGTTTGCTGGTCATGTCGGCAATCCGCACGTCGAAGTGTTCCGCCACACGGCGCTGGATTTGTTCGATGGTGACGGCTTTTCGCGCCTCCTCTTGGAGGATGTCCTTCAGGAGCGTTTCGAGCTTTTCGAGCGGGGGCGTTTTGCCGTCGTTGAGGGACGTGTAGGAGGCCACGCGCATGAGGGCTCCCTCCAGACGGCGCACGTTGCTGCGGATGCGTTCGGCGAGGAAATCCAGCACCGCCGGATCGATCTTTACCTGCATGGCCTGCGCCTTCTTGCGAAGGATTGCGGTGCGTGTTTCCACATCCGGGGGCTGCATTTCCGCGGTGAGGCCCCACTCGAAGCGCGACACGAGCCGGCTTTCGAGATTGGCGATTTCCGACGGGGGCCGGTCGCTGGAGAGCACAATCTGTTTGTGCCCATCAAAGAGCGCATTGAAGGTGTGGAAAAATTCCTCCTGGGAGCGCTCCTTCCCACCTAAAAACTGGATGTCGTCAATGAGCAGTACGTCGGCCTGCCGGTAGCGCTTGCGGAACTTGACCAGCGTGCCCGTCTGGATGGCATCGATAAAGTCGTTGGTGAACTTTTCGGAGGTGATGTAGAGCACCCTGCTGTTTTTCTTCTGCCCCAAAATCTGGTGCCCGATGGCGTGCATGAGGTGGGTTTTTCCCAACCCAACCCCGCTGTAGATAAAGAGCGGGTTGTACGTTTTGCCCGGCCCCGACGCCACGGCCGAGCAGGCCGCGTGTGCAAACTGGCAGTTTGCCCCGACCACGAACGACTCGAAGGTGTTGCGCGGATTCAGCCCGGTCTCCTGCGGGGAGGCCGCGGCTTTGGGAGATACGTCCGACTTGTCCGAGGGCGCATCCGGGGGTGCGGCGGGCACATCCGCATCGGCATCTCCCGAGAACACGTAGTGGATGGTTTTGGGCGCCCCCGTGGTCATGGTCAGGGCCGAGTCGAGGATTTGCTGGTAGTTGCTCTCAATCCAAAACTGGTGGATTTTGTTGGGGACCTTGAGGGTGAGTTCGGTTTCCCCGAGGGCGACCCCTTCGATGTCTTTGAACCAGCGCTGGAAGGTGTCCGGACTGACGGCGGCTTGAATTACCGAGCGGAGGTGCTGCCAGAGCGCGGGGGCGTCGGTGTGCACCGGATGCAGAGGAGCGTGCGGTAGGGTCTTTTCCACGGTAGAAACAAAATCTGCGGGCTGAGAGAAGAGCAGTCCAAGTAGTACACAGGGGAGGCGTACTCAGGAGCGGCGCGGACAAAACGGTGTTTCGGGGGAGGGGGCAGCCGTCCTGGCGGGAGGGGCGGGGGAGCTTTTTTCGCGAAATAAACCCGTGACAGCGAGGTGTTTAAGTTTAGGAGAAAGGCCGCCGTGGCCCGCCCCGGTTGGCATCCTCGAGCGCGCACGGACCCGGGGGCTGGTCGGAGGCCCGGGCCGGGTTGTTCTCAGGTTATGCACAGTTATTCGCAAGTTATTCACAAGGGGCGGGAGGTGGGCGCTGCGCGGGGCGTGGAGGGTAAAAAGGAAGTGAAATGGGACAAGGAAAAAGCGGTGTTACAGGCGGGGAATATTTGCGGGGCACAGGCGGATTGGTGTTGACCGTATACCGGGTCTTTCTAACGCGTGGGAAATAAGCCCTCAGCGCAAAACAAACCGCGGAAAAACGCGGGCTGCGGGCAGGCGTTTTGCCTAAGATGTTGCCCCGGTCGGTTTTTGCGCCGGACTCTCCGCCCCATCCCGGGTTTTATCCGGCGTCAAGTCCGTATCCCGCACCCGTTCCAGATGCGCGGCGGCGGTTTCGAGCTGGGACTCCGGTGTGGAAAAAAGCATCGCCACGGTAAAGGTCACAAGGGACCCGAAGGCGATGCGCCAGGGAAATTCGATGCGGGGCAGCCACCCGGGAGCCCACAACAGGGCGGGCGCCGCGTTCGCGTCCCCGGCCGGGTGCAGCAGCGTCCAGAGGTCGTTGTGCAGGCCGCTTAGGAGGGCCACGGCTACGAAGCCCGCGGACATGGCGAGAAGGTTGCCGGTTTCGTTGCCGCGTTTTTTGGTGAGCAACCCAACCAGAAACACGCCCAGCAGGGAGCCGTAGGTGTAGCCAAAGATGCCCAGCACGATGGGGATGATCCGGGCGTGAAGGATGATTTTGGCGTAGGCCGTGGCGGATCCTATGAGGACCAGCAGGAGGGAAAAGGCCACGGTGCTCCAGCGGGCGGCGCGGAGCACCTGGGCGTCGCTGGCGCGCGGATTGATGAAGTTTTTGTACCAGTCCTCGGTGAAGCTGGTGGCCAGCGCGTTCAGGGCGGTGCTGAGCGAGCCCATGGCGGTTGCGAAGATGCCCGCAAAAAGAATGCCCCGCACCCCCGGGGGCAGTTCGTGGACGATGTAGTAGGCAAAGGGGGCGTTTTTTTCCGGAACCTGGTAGTGGACCCAGAGGAGGATTCCCACCAGCAGGAAGCAAAGCACCAGAGGCACGTCCGCCAGTCCGGAGAGGATCAGCGAGAGGCGCGAGCGGCGGTGGTCCCGGGCGGTGAGCATGCGTTGGACCATGTCCTGATCCGTGCCGTGGGTGGCCATGGTGGTAAAGGTCGAGCCGATGAGCGCGGCCCACAGGGTGTATTCATTTTCCAGAATCGAGCGCAGGTTGGCAGCGAACCCGGCGCCGGGGGTTATCCCGAGGTCAAACACGGCGAGATCCTTGGGGGCGGTGAGGGTTTCACGCAGGGTTTGCCAGCCGTTGGGCAGCGCGTGAAGCAGGCTCCAGATGGCGAATCCGAGCGAGCCGAACATCAGCGAGGCCTGGATGAGATCGGTCCAGACCACGGCCTTGATACCGCCCGCGGCGGTATAAAGGGCCGTCACGGCGGTGAGCACCAGAAGGGCGGCACAGTAGACGCCCACCTGTTCGAAGGGGGCAAGGGTCGCGCCGGTGACCATTTCGTAGGCCATCACCAGCACGATCGCCGCCACGTAGAGGCGCGTGCCGCTTGCGAGCGCGCGGGTGACGAGAAACACCACCGAGGCGGCGTTTCGGGTGCGCGCCCCGAAACGGAGGGCGAGGTATTCGTAGATGGAGATAACGCGGAAATCGTAGAAGGGCTTGATGAACACCCCGGCGATGATCACCCGGGCCAGAACCGTGCCGAGGGCAAGCTGGGCGTAGGTGAAGTTGCGTTTTTCATACCCCTCTCCGGGGGCGCCCAGAAACGTTGCGGCACTGATTTCCGCCGCCAGAATGGATGCCAGCACGGCCCACCAGGGGATGTTGCGGTCCCCTATGGCAAAGGAGCGCATGGACTGATCTTCTCGGCCCGCCCGGAGTCCGATGGTGATGATGGCGGTGAAGTACAGGAGGACGACGAGACCGTCTATCCAGAGCGGGTTCATGGGCTGGGTGGGGGCGGGTTGGGGGGCGTGAGCCCGGCACGCGGAGGGAGGGCGTGTGGCAGGGGCGGGATTTTCAGGAGCCGGAGAGGGTTTCCGACGTAGGACCGGGGCTCGCAAGACTGGCAGGGGCCTGGGTGGTCTTGCGCATGACCTTCGAGTTGCGGCCGCTGGCCTCCCATTTGCGGCGGCGCTCGGGCGGGAGCTCGTCCGGGGTGACCTCTACAAACCCGCCCTTTTGCTGGAAGAAATTGTACGCCTGCGTGGAGAGGGCGAAGAGGTGGCGCGCGCCTTTTTTTGCGGCGAGTTGTTCGGCAAAAGCCATCAGTTTGCGCCCGTAGCCCTGTCCCTCATGGCTTTTGGCGACGTAAAGACACGCCAGTTCCGCGGTTTGGGCTTCGGGATAAAAGTGAACCGCGACGCAGCCGACCAAGTTGCGGTCGATTTCCAGCAGCCAGTAGTCGTCCAGCAGGGAGGTGAGCTCGGCGCGGGTGCGCTTGACGAGTTCCGCGTTGGCGATGGATTCACGGATGAGCACCATGAGCGCGCGGATGTCCTTTTTCAGGGCGCGCCGCATTTGCTGGTACTCGTTGGAGTACACCATGGTGCCGATGCCCTCGTGGCTGAAGATTTCACTCAAAAGAGCCTCGTTCTGGGTGCCGTCCAGCAGATGCACCCGCGCGATTCCCCCGCGGCACCCCCGGGCGGCATGCTCGAGCTTGGACGCCAGCCCCGGCTCCAGATGCGCGCGCCGCTTGCGGAGAACGTCTTCGGTCTCGTACACCGACAGCTGACGCACCAGTTGGTCGCTCAAAAGCAGGGCGCCGCGCGGGGCCAGGTAGATGATCTTGAGGGCGCGCATCGCCTCGGCCACCTCCAGCGCCACCGAGTCCGAATTGACCCGGAAGGTGCGTCCCTCCCCGTCAAATCCAATGGGCGGGATTACCGGAATGATTCCTTCGTTTAGGAACGTCTGCAGAGTACCCGTTTCCACCCGCTCCACCCGGCCCGTACAGAGCGTGTCCACGCCCCCCAGAATGCCCGCGGGATGGGCCACGATGACATTCGCATAGGCGGCCCGCAAATCGACCGAGGCCAGCCCCTGCATGAGCTCCTGCAAAACCATGTGCGAGGCCTCGATGCCCAGCCGCAGCGTCGCCTCGTCTGTTACCCCGGATCCATCGGTGCTGCTCACCGGGATGCCCCGTTCCTGAGAGAGTTGCTGCAACT
>JBILWF010000133.1:0-6465 GCA_044370075.1 Chthoniobacteraceae bacterium
CGACAAGGGGGTGCGCCCGGACCGTCTGGCCTTCGCGCGGTGGCTTGTGTCGGGGCAAAACCCGCTCACCCGGCGCGTCGTAGTGAATCAGTTCTGGCAGATGCTCTTTGGCGCGGGGCTGGTCCGCACTCCCGAGGACTTTGGCTCGCAAGGGGAACCGCCCACGCACTCGGAACTGCTCGACTGGCTTGCCTGCGAATTCGAGCGGACAGGCTGGAATGTAAAAAAGCTGCTCCGCACGCTGGTGACCAGCAGCACCTACCGGCAAGCGTCGGCGCTCACGCCCGATCTGCTTTCCCGGGACCCAGCAAACCGGTTGCTCGCGCGCGGGCCCCGTTTCCGGCTTGGCGGGGAGACGGTGCGTGATCAGGCGCTTGCAGCCAGCGGACTGCTGGTGCGCACCATCGGCGGTCCCTCGGTCAAGCCGTACCAACCGGAGGGGCTGTGGAAGGAACTCAGCGGCGCCGAGTACGTGCGCGACCACGGGGAAAATTTGTGGCGGCGCAGCGTGTACACGTTTTGGAAGCGTACGAGCACACCGCCTGTTCTTTCCACCTTTGACTCGCCGGGGCGCGAGACTTGCGCGGTTCGCGCCTCGCGCACAAACACGCCACTTCAGGCGCTTGCGGTGATGAACGAGACCGCTTTTTTAGAGGCAGCCCGCCGCCTTGCCGAGCGTGCCTCGCGAGAGGCGCCGTCCTCGACCGATGCCACACTCACGCGTCTTTTCCGCCTGGTGCTGACCCGCATCCCAACCGCGGAGGAAATCGGGATCCTGCGCGAAAACCTTGCGGACCATCAGGCGCGTTTTTCCGCCGATCCGCGCGCGGCGGCGCGGTTTCTCGCGATCGGGGAGGCACCGCGCATCACCGAACTTCCGGAACCGCAGCTGGCCGCACTGACCGCGGTGGCCAACCTCATCCTCAACCTCGACGAAGCCCTCACCAAGCCGTGAACCCCGACCATCCTCCCTGGAATGCCAGCCTTCTGCGCCGGGCGTTTATCACGCGCACCGGACTGGGTTCGGTCGCACTCGCTTCGTTGCTGGATCCGTTTTGCGGCAACGCCACCCTCGCCGGCGAATCGGCCGGCGGCACGGAATCTCCGGGGGCGGGAGGCGCCCCGCATTTTCCGGCGCGTGCGAAGCGGATCATTTATTTGTTTCAATCCGGAGCGCCCTCGCAGCTGGACCTGTTTGATCCCAAGCCGGAGCTGAGCGCGCGCTTTGGCGAGGATCTGCCGGACTCCATCCGGAAAGGACAGCGGCTCACGGGAATGACAGCTGCGCAGACGCGCTTTCCCGTTGCGCCGTCGCGCTATCGTTTTTCCCGATACGGCCGGAGCGGACAGTGGTTTAGCGAGCTGCTTCCCCACACGGCAGCGATCGCCGACCGGATCTGCGTGGTGCGCTCGCTCTACACGGAGGCCATCAACCACGACCCGGCCATCACCTTCCTGCAAACAGGCGCGCAGATTGCGGGCAGGCCCAGCATCGGCGCCTGGGCCGCCTACGGTCTCGGTTCCGAAAACCGGGATCTGCCCGCGTTCGTTGCGCTGGTTTCAAACGGATCGGGTAATCCAAACGACCAGCCGCTCTACGACCGGTTGTGGGGCAGTGGTTTTCTGCCTTCGCAGTATCAGGGCATCAAGTTTCGCTCGGGAACCGACCCGGTTCTGTTTCTCTCCAACCCGGAAGGGCTGGACCGGGCAGGGCGGCGAAGGATGCTGGATGATCTTGGGCGTTTGAACCGGCTGCAGTTTGGAGTGCAGGGCGACCCGGAAACATCCACGCGCATCAGCCAGTATGAGCTGGCTTTTCGCATGCAGGCGAGTGTGCCCGAGCTAACCGACACCCGTTCCGAACCCGCGTCCGTGCGCGCTCTCTACGGGCCGGACGTGGACCGCCCCGGCAGTTTCGCGTCGAACTGTCTTCTGGCACGGCGGCTGGCGGAACGGGGCGTGCGCTTCATTCAGCTCTTCCACCGCGGCTGGGACCAGCATACGAAGCTGCCGGCGCAGCTTCCCGGCCAGTGCCGCGACACGGATCAGCCCTCGGCGGCGCTGGTGCGGGATCTGGAGCAGCGCGGTTTGCTGGAAGACACGCTGGTGGTCTGGGGTGGCGAGTTCGGGCGCACAGTGTACTGCCAGGGGCGCCTGACGCCGGAGGACTACGGGCGGGACCATCATCCGCGGTGTTTTTCAATCTGGCTGGCCGGTGGGGGTATCCGCGGTGGCCTCGCCCACGGGGAGACGGATGAATTCAACTACAATATCGTGCGCGATCCGGTGCATGTGCACGACCTCCACGCAACGCTGCTGCATTGTCTTGGCGTGGATCACACGCGGCTGACCTACAAATTCCAGGGCCGCCACCACCGTCTTACCGACGTGCATGGAAATCCGGTGACGGCGATTCTTGCGTGACCGCGGGCCAGAACTGCCGTTTTTACGCGAAATGCTCGTCGGGAGCGGGCGGCGGGGTTTGTGAGGGCGGTTTAGCGACGCCGCTCACGGCAGGCGGCGTCCCCCGCCCTTTTCCCATTCCGCAGCGACGGCGTCGCCCACGCTCCATAGGATCGCGTTGCGGAGCATTTTTTGAAATTCCAGATTCTGCCACGTGCGTTCATCGTGGCCGCTTGCGGTGTAAAAAACGCGCCCCTTGCCCTCGGTGCGAACCCAGGTCCAGGGTTCGCGGTGTTCGGCCTCCACCCGCTCCGCCAGCAGGGTGCGTCCCTCGGTGTTCAACGAATCGTGCACGTAGGTTTCATCCCACGTTTCGTACTCGCTGACGCCCTGCAAAACAGGATGCGCGGGATCCAGAAAAACGGTTTTGAACACGCCGCTTTTGTGGCTTTTGAAACGGCCGCCCACCAGCGCGCGAAACCGGGGATCGTTGCCAAAACAGGCGCTCGCACAGTGCACGGGCAAAAATCCGTGACCGCTCACAATGAATGCGTGCAGGGCGTCGTATTGTTCCGGGGTAATGCGGCCGTGGTTGGCGTAGAGCATCACCGCGTCGTACGCGCCGAGAGTCTCCGCGGTGAGACAATCGGGCTTGGTATGATAATCAAAGACGATTCCCTCGGGGCGCATGCGCTCCTGAATATAGGGCAGGTACTGCGTCGAATTGTGGTGCCTGCTTTCGTGTCCGAGGAAAAGGACGCGCACCGGGCGGCTGGATCCGGCCGGCTTTGAATCCCCGGCGGGCGCAGCGGGGGCGGACGGCGCGGCGGGAGCCTTCTCCTGTGCATGGCCGCTTTCAAAGACCGCGGGCACGCAAAAAGCCAGCAACAACGCGCATACGCGCAGGAAATGGTTTTTGGAGGGGGTAAGCATGCGGTCGACTGTAACGCCCCGCCGCGTAAAAGGCGTGGACGAGGTTTGTGAAAAATCAGACATCCGCGGAATACGGCGGATCAGCGGTTGACGCGGCCGCCGTGGGCGCCACCCATGAGGGCTTCGACCTCCGCGCGCGTGGCAAAGTTGATGTCGCCGTGCACCCAGTGACTGAAACATCCGGCAGCAGTAGCGAACTCCAGGCGGGTGCGCAGGGCGCTCAGGGCCGGGGTACGCGTTGCAAAAATCAGCCCCGCGGCGAAGGCGTCACCCGCGCCGATACGGTCCACCACCGGAGTGATCTCGAACGGCGTGATTTCCCCGCCCCTCTCGGGCGCCTCAAGATACCGGGCGGATTCCGAATCCCAGAGGCGCGCGCTCCAGCGGTCCTCCGATGCGGAGGTGCCGGCCCGGCGGGTTCCCACCACCTGGCGCACATTGGGGTAGCGCTGCGTGAGCTGCTTTGCTGCATCCAGCCATACATCGGGTGCGGCGGGGTCCGGCGCGATGCCCGAGACAAGCGCGATGTCCTCAAGTCCACCGAAAAATACGGTCACAAACGGCAGCCATCCGCGCAGGATGCGGGCGGCGAGGGCGATCGGTTCGGTGCCGGGCTCCCAGCGCCACAGTTTGGAGCGGAAATTCGGGTCGAAAGAAACCGAGCACCCGCGGGCTGCCGCCTGCTCGAGGGCGTGCCGTGCGGTGTGTTCGGCCGCAGCCGAGAGTGCGCCGCTGATGCCGCTGATATGCAACCAGTCTGCATCGGCGAAGATGGCGTCCCAGTCGTAGGCATCGGGCGGGGTCAGGCTAAAGGCCGAGTGTTCGCGGTCGTAAAGGACCTGGGAAGCGCGCTGGCCCACCCCGGGTTCGAGGAACATCAACCCCATGCGGCCCGTCCTGGGACGCACCACCCGGGAGACATCCACACCGAGGCCGCGCAGGTGTGCGAGACACCCGTCGGCAAGCACGTTGTCGGGAAGGGCCGATACCAACCGGGCGCGCCCGCCAAAATGGGCAATGGAAGCCAGCGTGTTGGCTTCCGCCCCCGCAACACAGCATTGCAGGGGACCGGGAACCGACTGGATCACCCGCAGGGGCGGCTGCGGCGAGATGCGCAAAAGAACTTCGCCAAGCCCCAGCACTGTTTTCACGAGAGGCTCCCCCCGCGTGTGTGTTCGACCACGGCACGGGCGGCGCGCGCCGCCGCCGTGATGGCGGCCCAGTCGCCCCGGGCAATTACGTCCTTGGGCGCAAGCCACGAACCACCCAGCGCCGCCACGCTGGGTTCACGCAGGTAGGCCGCCGCATTGGCGGAATCAACGCCGCCCAGCGGAATGAATCGCAAACCCAGGTGAGCAAAGGGCGCGTAGATGGCCCGCAAGTAGGCGAGACCGCCGGAAGGCTCCGCGGGAAAAAACTTCACCAGGCGGCACCCCGCCTCCACGGCGAGTTCGATGTCGGTGGGCGTGCACACGCCGGGAGCGAAGGGCAGACCCGCCTCGCGGGCGGCGGCGATCACGCGGGGATTCAACCCGGGGGCGACCGCAAAAGATGCCCCGAGCGCGGCCACCTCGCGTACCTGCGCGGGAGTAATGACCGTGCCCATGCCGAGCAGCATTTGCGGACAAGCGTCATGAATCCGGCGGGCGGCCTCCATCGCGCAGGGGGTGCGCAGGGTCAACTCGATACAGTCGACCCCGCCGGCAAGCAGCGCGCGCGCTACGGGCACGGCGTCGTTTTCGCGCTCCAGCACCAACACCGCCACCACTCCCGTGGCGTGCACTCTTTGCCCGATGGACTCGTCAAACATGACAGCAGAATAACCGCACCCGGCCCGCGCTCCGCACGCTTAATCCCCGGCACCGGCCGCGGCACCAGCCTGGAGCGTGCGCTGGCGCAGTTGCTCGAGCAGATCGTCCCAGCCGTCCGCGGACACCCAGCGGGCCTGGGACGCGGCATCCGCATCCCAGCGCAGGCGGACCGAGCGCGTGGTGGTGGTAACGTAGGTTCCCGCCAGGGTCTCGGGCGCCCCGTGCCATGCGGCATCCGAGCCGGGGACCGCAACCCCGCTGAGTTCGAGCGTGCCCGTTGCCGCCCCGGAACGTGTCCCGGAGAACTCCCAGGGCGTTCCCTCCACAGCGGGAAGCACGGCCTGCAGGTCGTTTGCCGCCCAGGATTCCGCCGCGTTAACCCCCTGCCAGATCCAGGCGGAGCGTCCGCCGCCAAGGCCGGTCACCTTGCCGGTAAGCGGATCCATCTGCGGAGCGTACTCGAGCACCCAGTAACCCCGGCGCGTCACCGGAGTTGAGGCGTTGGTGCTGTCGGTGGCTTCGACGGAGTAAACCCACAACTGCCGCTCTCCGGCCCCCGGACCGCTGGACGAGCCGGATGCGACGCCCGCGGAGGGCGAAACCCGTGGCAGCACCACAACGGTCTGTGAGGTGACAACCGGTGAGACCGGGGCCGCAGAAGGCGCTGCTGCAGGCGCCGCTGCTGCTGCTGCGGGGGCCGCCGCAGGAGTGATATCCACAATCAACTCGGTGGTTGCGCGAACCGGTTGGGCGCCCGAGTTGTCAGCCACCTCCACGGTGTAGACACCCGCATCGGTGTCGAGAACCGGGTTGAAACGCAGCTGAAGGCTGGTTTCGCCCGGAATGAGACGGGCCGACGGTCCGGAACCCCGATACCACTGGATCGCTCCGGGTGAACCGCCGGAGACGACGGCGATCAGGTTGGCGGCGGAGTCAACGCGAACAACACCGGGATTAATAATCCGGGCACCCAGGCCGGCCGCGACCTCGAGGCTAACCGGAATACTTGAGACACTGCCCGCGCTGTTGCTGACCTCGACCTCGTACACCCCGGCGTCTTCGGGCAATACCGCACTGAATCGGAGATTGGCCGAATTCGCGCCGGAAACGCGGCCTCCGTCACCGAGGGCAACCCCGTCGCGGGACCAGCGGTAGGCCAACTCGCCTCCACCCTGCGCCACAACACCAAGGGAGGCGGCAGTGCCCTCGCTGAGCGCGAGCGGTTGAGGCTGGGTGACGATCACGGGACGCGTCACAAACTCCACCGTTGTCCACGGCGTTGCGGTTTCCACCAGATCAGTCTTGATCTCGAAACGGT
>JBILWF010000134.1:0-6444 GCA_044370075.1 Chthoniobacteraceae bacterium
ACGCAACGACTCCAAAGCGGGCGCGGCTTCCGTAAGATAACTCTCCGAACTTTTGGGCCAAAACTGTTCCATGATCACGCCGTGCGGCATGTACATAAACCCAAGCCGCACAGGGGGCTTGGCAATCTGGGCCGGAGCGGCCTCCGCCCAGCCCATGGAATCCAGCAGAGGCAGGGCCAGCGAAGCTCCCATGCCTTTGAGGCAGGTCCGACGATTGATCAACCAGCGTTTGTTCATACAAGGGGGATGCCTGGGTGAGGGCCGCGCTCTTCAGGGTTGGGTGCGACGGTGCGTGAAAGAGTAACTCGTTACAATCGCGCAGACCAGCGTTTGCATCCGGTATCCGTCCGCCGCCGTTTGCTCGGCGATCTGGTCAGCCACAATCTGGTCATAGCCCTCAAGCGGACGGCAAAGCGCATAAGCCAGCATTTTGCTGGAGAGCGAGCGGCATACATCCCCTATGCGCTCCGCGAGGATGCGTTTGAGTTCCTCGGGCGAGTTAAATCTCGCGCCCCCGGGCAGTTCGCCCGCAGAGTCAATGGCGACACCGGAATCATCGCGGTCCCTCCAGCGGCCGATGGCGTCAAAGTTCTCCAATCCAAACCCAATGGGATCGAGAAGTTTGTGGCAATTTGCGCAGACTGCGTTGCTCCGGTGTAATTCAGTACGCTGCCGCAGCGTGAGACGGGCCACCGCGGACTTGTCCTGCTTTTCCAGACTGGGCACGTTGGGAGGTGCAGGTGGTACGTGCTCGCCAAGAATTTGCTCAAGTACCCATACACCGCGAATCACCGGACTAGTGCGACTGGCCATGGATGTCGCCGCCAAAATGCCGGGCATCGTCAAAATTCCCCCGCGCCGCGCAGAGTGCAACCGCACTGGACGCATCAAATCGCCCTCCATGGCGTATTCCCTTCCGTACACCGCCGCGAGCGGTCCGTTTAGGAAGGTGGTTTCGTTTTCGAGAAAGGTTTTCAGGCTGAGATTGCCTCGCAGAATTTCCTCAAAATTCAGACGGACCTCCTCGACCATTGCGGCGCGCAGCGCCGGGGTCATCTCGGGAAATTTAGCCGCGTCGAAAGTTTTCTCAGGCAACTTGTCGACACCCAACCATTGCGCGCCAAAGCCGTCAAAGAGGGCGCGGGCTCGGCGGTCCTGCAGCATGCGCCGCACCTGGCCTCGCAGCGTTTCAGGTTCATGCAATTTCTCCGCATCGGCCAATGAAACCAACTCCGCGTCCGGCGGCGCGGACCACAAAAAGTAGGAAAGCCGCGACGCAAGATGGTGGTCCTCCAACGCAACGACCGGTTCCGTGGGTGCATTGACCGAACTGGGCGTGATAAAAAGAAACTGCGGGGAGAGAAGTGCGGCTTTGAGAACCAAATTGAAGCAGGCCGTTTGAGACAGATTTTTGCTCTTCCCCAGATCAAAAACCTGAAGGAGCACGGAAACCTCCTCTCTCGAAGCCGGACGGCGATACACCATCTTGGCAAGCCGCTCTACAACGCGTCGGGGCTCCTCGGAGGGTGCTTTCGAATCAAAAACAGCATCTCCAAAAAGCCGCTTTTGCGCCGAGGTGGGCGGCTGTCCCTCAGGGGCCAGCGCCTGCGACAGCACCATATTGGTGATAGCCAAATACCGCTCCATGAGCAGCGGCGAAAGGGAATTGAGATAACCGGCGCCGAACACCTCAGCGGGCAAGTCTGCGGCCACCGCGGGGGAAACACCCAGCAACTCGGCGAGCGTGTTGCCATACTCCACAAGGTTGAGCCGGCGCGGAACGAAGGTTCCAGGATCCTTGGGACTGAGATATTTAAGGGAGGAGATTCCTGCGGCGAAAGCGGCGCGCTCTTCGGCGGAGGGTTTTTTGTCCGCGTCCTCCGGGGGCATGTCACCCGCCTGAACGTTGGCGACCGAATCCAGCCACAGTTTGCGAAAGTTGGCCGATCCCGGAGCCTTAAGAGCGAACTGAAAGGTGACATTCCCCTTGAAACGCCGCTGCCCGTGGCAGGAGCTGCAGTACGTTTGCAGGAAGGGTATCACCTTCTGATCATAGGCGGTTTTGGCCTCCTGCTGTTTCGCGACAAAAGACGCATCGGCTTCGTCCTGCCCGCTCGCACGGCCAGTCACACCAGCCGTCAGCACCGCCATCCCGACGAGAAACGCGGCCCGCAATGTAAGAAAGCCCAGGCGCAAAACGGTGCCAACCTGGAAGCGCTTCAACGAAATCTCTCGATATTGTCTCATTATCAATGCGCTTGTTGGGGGAGGGCTAAGTAGACGGACAAGATTTCTACGGCCAAACCCACCGCCGTGAAATGCCCGGGGCAAATCCTGAAGGTCCTCTGTTCTTGGGATCGACCATAAAATTCACCTGGAAAGGTGGGAAAAAGTTTCAGTGCTGTCCGGCGACCGTCAACCAATGGCCGCCCAATCTTGGACAACGCATCTAAACGACTAATGAAGGCCCGTCGGGAATTTCCGAAAGCGCCCCCCAACCGTGTCTTGGAATTGAGTGTGGCATTCACACTGCCGGAGTTCATAGTTTCGACGTAACCGATACCCAGTCCTTTTTGGTTATCACCACACCGCCCCCCATGACCTTCCCCAAGACGGTTGCTCTTTGCTGCCTCTCCCTTGCATGTCTTCCGCTGCCAACGCCCGTCCGGGCGCAGGCCCCGCCTGCTGCAGGGGCTGCCAACCTCGTAGATGACAAAAAGGCCAGGGCCCTCATCGAAGCGGGCGACGCACGCTTCGACGCCGGTGAATTGCAGGCCGCACTGGATCTCTACAAAGCAGTGATTGACCGGTATCCGGCCTCCCGGTGGCGCTTCCTTTCCCGCTTAAAAATGGGAAAACAGCATCTCAAGGAAAAGAAGTTCGAGCTCGCGCTGGACCAATTCCGCCGTGTCGATGTGGAGGACAACAAGGACGACGCGCAGCGGGGCGAGGCGGCGCTTCAAATCGGGGTCTGCTTCTTTGAAATGGGCAGGCTGGAGGAGGCTTTCGGAGAACTGCGCAAGGTGATCAAAAACCACCCGGGCACGCCATACTCCAACGACGCGTATTTTTACATCGGGCAGGCCCACTTCAAACTCGGCCGCTTTGGCAACGCCATTGATGCCTTCAAAAACGTGGGCACTTCCATCGACCCCTCGGCCCAAGACACCGGCAAACTGGATGCCGGCAAAAGGTTGTACGTGAAGATCGAGGACAAGGACCTTTCCGCCCAAGCGGGTGAAGCAGGCCTAACCGTGACCGTACAGACTACCACGGGGGACAACGAAACGGTGTTGTGCCTTCCGGTGACACAGGGTGCCTCCGTGCTCATGGGCAGCATCCGTACCGAACTCGGCGACGCCCGGCCGACCGACAACGTCCTTCAACTCATCGGAACGGACCGCGTCAAAGTCACTTATGTGGACAAGCAGACGGCGAATGCAGAGTTGGATGTCATTCGCACCCGCGAAATCCGCGTGGTGGGCAACGCCAAGGCCCACATCGTGGACGGCGCTTTCGCCGAGCCCGTGGGTGCCGTGGTCCTCGACAAACCCGTTTTCCTTGCCGTTCAGGATTCGGATCGCGACACTTCCGAGAAAGCAGACGCCATCGAGGCAATCATCCGGGTGAAACGTCCGGTCGAAGAAACAGCTTCCGCCGCGGCTCCGGCGGATGCGCCAAGAAAAACTCCGCTGCGCGAGGAAATCTCGGAGGGCGCGGACAAGGCGGAGCCGGTCTTCAAGGTGGTGGACGAAAAAAAGGTGCGACTCATCGAGCGGGCCCTGCCCGACGCGGCGGCCGATGCGCCAGTGCACACCGCTCACTTCACAGGCAGCATCGCTTTAGCACAGGAGGGCAAAGGGGTTGGAACAGACGTATTGAACGCACAAATCGGCGATACCCTGGAGATAGAATACCTTGATGAAGTCAGTTTGGAGGAGGAACCCAGGGCGCGTATCACGTCGGTGAAGGTGATCGAAGGCAGTCTAAACCCGCTGCAAGTGGCGAATGCAAAGATCAACGATGAAGAGCTCAAATTCAAAACCGCGCTGAAGACAAGCGAAGCCCTCAAGAACATCGGCAACATTTACAAGGATCTTGGCCTCACCAAGCAGTCCATGGACAAATTCCGCCAGGCGCTTGCCGAGACCGAGCAGGTCGCGCGCAATTACGGAGCGCTTAACCAGCGTCTGTTGGAACAGACCTATGTGCAAATGTGGAAAATCTACTATGCCATGGGGGATCTGGCGCGTGCGGCCCAGATGTGCTTGGAGCTCCAGCGACGCTTTCCTGAAAGCCCGTTCGTGGACGACGCCCTGATGCTCATGGGGCAGGTAAGCCAAAAACAGGGAAAGCTTCTCGAAGCCGTCGGCGTGTACCGTCGCCTCGCTGCGCTTAAAAACTCGCCCCTCGCTCCCGCCGCCCAGTACGCAATTGGCGAGTGTTTCGAGGAGTTGGGTACCACTGCGAAAAACAAGGCCCACTACGATGAGGCCTTTCTCGCTTTCAAAGCATGTTTTGAAAAATTCCCGACTTCGAATCAGGCCGGGGACGCCCTCTCCAAAATGGCGGAATATTACTACAGCAAAGAGGACTACACCCGGGCGATGGACATCTACGAAGAAGCGCTCCAACAGTACCAGGATAGCAAGTTCATCGACGTGGTGTTGTATAACTACGGCAGGTGCCTCGTGAAAATGAAACGCCTCGACAGCGCCGTGGAACGTTTCAATCAACTCATTACCACCTATCCCAACAGCAAAATGGTGGGAAATGCCCAGAAACTGGTGGATGCCATTCAAAAACGCAACGCCGCCTCAGGCGCCTCCCAAACGAGCGGTGCGGGAAATTCAAACTAATCCAAACCGTTCCAAAACCGTCCCTTCCCTACTCCGCCGTTGCATGAAAAAGAGCCACCCCCTCCTCGCAGCCCTCTGGCTGAGTGCAAATCTCGGTGTCCTCGCCGGTCCGATTGAGGAAGCCCGCGAACTCGCAGACAAAAAACAATTCGCCGAAGCCCTTGGAAAACTGGAGGCAGCCCTTCAGGGCGCCGCAACCGAAAAGCCGTCGCTCGCCGCGGAACTCGCCGCCATGCAAGCGCGGGCAGGGTTACTCATTTCCGCACAACAAACCGTCGAGCGGACTCTCCGCGAAAACCCCGCGCACGCCGACCGGATCAAGCTGATGCTTTTGAACGCAAGACTTTTAGAATGCGCAGGAAATCTGCCGGACGCGGTTTCCCTCTACAGAGTCATTGCCGAGACAACACCTGCCGCACCGGAACGCGCCGATGCCCTCGCCGACTGCATTCGTGCCGCGGGCGCAATGAACAATCCCGCGCTGCTCGAGCAATGCCTGGCCGATTTCACCGAATCGTATTCCTCGGACCCGCGAAGCCGCGAATTCCTCCACCAACTCTACCGCATGCGGGCTGCGGCCAAAAACTTCCGCGGAGCGGCTGAGACGGCACTGACCTTTAAAAGCCTGTACCCCGGGGACCCCGCCGCTTCGGGCATGTACGCGTTTCCGATGCTCCAGCAGGCGGGCGACTTTCGTGCTGCGGTACAGGCGTTTCAAAACGAGAGTGCGCTGCCCACCTACGTCGCCAGTGTGGAACGCGCCCAGTCGGCTATCGAATCGATGCGCCGCCTCAAGGAGATGCACGAGCTTATCGCGCCGCTCGCAGATGACTTCGCAACCTCTTCCGGAGATCCCCAGTTGCAGGTTTTTGCCTTGGAAATTCTGCCTGAACTTTCAGCCGAGTTGGTTCCCGCGGCAATCGAACGGGGCCGCAAACTCGTTTCTACGCTCCGCTCCACGCAATGGAATGTGCGTCTGCGCATGGCCCTCGCGGCAGCCCTCCTCCGCAACAAAGAATACGCCGCGGCGGAAAAGGAGGCGGAGGCGGTTCTCATTGCCGATCCGGCGAATACTTCCGCATGGGATTTGCATTTTTCCGTCGTGAGTGCAGACAAACGTCCGGAGGCCCATGAAAGACTGCTCGAAAAGACTCTCGCCTCCACCGGCACAATCAAAAACCAGTCGCAACAGTTCACCGCACGAAGCCTGATCACCGCGCGTCTGGCAGTCGCGGCCATTCGCTCGCAAGACCGTGATAAATCCCTTGGCCGGGTGGTCGCCTTTCTCGAAACGGACGGTCTCTCCCTGCATGCAGACGCCTTAATAAAAACCGCCGCAGATGCGGTTTTTGGCGGAGTAGCTCCCGCCGCAAAATCGAGGGAAGATGCGGAGACTGCTCTCCAATCCTCCAAGAGTGCTTTCAACAAAGCGGCAGACGCCGCCCAGAAAAAGGACGCAACGCCGTCGGAGAAGGAGTCTGCACTCAAAGCACAGGCAACAGCCACCGCAGAACTGGAGGCAGCGCAGACGAAAGCCGCGCAGGCCCAAACACAACTCGATGCAGCAAAAGCCCGCTCGGCCGCA
>JBILWF010000136.1:0-6429 GCA_044370075.1 Chthoniobacteraceae bacterium
TCCCCGACGATAAACCCTTTTTGCATCGCTGCATTGTTGGGAATCGATTGTGCAAGCCGGAACAGGTCTGGCATGGAGGTGGAAACGCCCCAGGACCGGCGAGCGTACAGGGACTCCGCGAGTGCCGGAATCCTCCACCCCCCGGCCACCAACAACGCGTCATCCACCGCGTAAAGCGTCACGTCCGCATTGTGCACGGGGCCGCGAAGGGATTGAACCGTCAGCGTTCCGTGAACCATTTGTCCGGGCTCCACCTCGCGCGATTCAAAATCAGAGTTCACCTGCAAGTTCACCTCCGCGTTGTCTACGGTCAGCTCCACATGTCCGGTGCGTTCGGATGGCAGTCCCTTGTCGCCCCCGGGATTCAGTAAATGCACGCTCGCAACAACGTTCGGAAAATACTCTTTCTTGATGGGAATCTCGATTCGGCCCGCATTGTGAAGCAGCGGAGTCGCAAACGCATCCACGACCGTATTATTGCATTCGATGGAAACCCAGGCCTTCCCCGCAAAGGGTGCCTTGGCTACCAACACCGCGGTGTCCCCGATCGCATAACGCGGTTTTTCACTCTCGAGTTCGAATGCATGCGGGTTGGGCTGCCAGAACTCCGCGGGCTCGTCACCCTCCAAACCAGTCACTGTTGTGGAATCCGTTGCCTCGGGAACTGAGGACTCCCGCGGCATGTGCGCGTATACCGTGTAGGAGCCGGGCCCGGGTACGGGAATGTTCTGCGCAAAAGGAGTCGTTGCCCGAAGCGTTGTGACCTTCTCCCACGCATCCGTCTTCAGGGTGCGGAAAACATGAGCTCCGATTTTCTCACGCACCGTTTTTTGAAACTCTCTGCGAACCTCGACTTCCACCGGTGTCCCTTCCGCAGGCTTATCCCCGCCGGGAATCCAGGAATCGACCTGCACTCGGATGCTTTTTTTCGACGCACTATGCACCGAGCACGCCAGCAGGGCGGGGGAAGCGTGAATCCTCGTCGCGGCGGTGTCCGAAATGGTCTGACCGTCCGTTCCAAGAACATCCACCATCCACTCCACGCGAAACCACCCGCGCGAAGGATCTCCCTTGTAAGGATTACCTGTCTCAACCCAAAGGCTCCCATCCGACTCCAGAACACCCTCGCCCTGCGTCTTCTCCTCCGTGTCTTTAAAGCCCTCCGAGTCCAGCGTCCGACGAATCGATTTCCACGTCGCAGTCCATCGAACCCGTGCCTTCGCATTGGGCGCCCCGTGGAAGAGATGAGACTGAATCCAGAGGCCCGCTACGGCCCCGTCTTTTTCCACCCCAGTGAGTTCCACGGTAAAGGGCGGCGGCCGGAACTCCTGAACGCGGATCGGTGCGGAAAACATTTCTCCCGGTCTGGTAATCAACCGCGCTTGAAGCATGTACAAACCGGGCGCGATGTTTGCCGGCAAATCCCACACACCCTCAAATCCACCGAAGTCATCGGTTTTCGTCTCTCCCGTGAGCAGGGGAGTGTCGGGCTGGGATGCGCTTTCGATGCGCCACTCCACACCCTGCTGCGCAGGCACCGCGAGCGAGCTTCCAAGATTTTTGGAAATCCGGGCGAACCCCTTGAAATGCAGGGTTTGTCCCGGACGAACCAGCGGGCGGTCCGTGATTAGCTTGATGCGGGCCTCTTCCGAACCGGGCTCGGTACCCTCGTTCGTGGGACGGCGAAACCAGTAAAATTTCCGAATCGGTTCGAAAGCGACGCCCCGGGGTGTGTCGATGAGAAAGTGCGAAGGCTCCGGTGCATCGGCTTTCCATGGAAGGTTTGGCGTGCGAAACCGCGCCACTCCCTCGCCGTCTGTTGTCTGTTCCTCCAGCCATTGATTTTCGGAGGAAACCAACCGCACCTTTCTGCCCGCCAGCGGATTTCCATTTTCAAAATCGAGGGTCCGAATCACGTGCAAACCGCCGGCGCCTTTTTGCAAAACTGCAAATTCCCGGAAGTTGATCAGAGTCCGGTTTCCAATGGTTCTTCCCTCCGGATCCTTGCCGCTAATTTCCAAAAGACAGGGCCCGAGCAAGGGCCGGCCCTCCGGCGACCACAACAGTTCCCGGGACACCGCTTTGTCCTCAAAGGACTCGTCGAAAGTTCCCTCCGCAACAACCGGAAGATGCGATGTCTCAATCAAAAGATCCGTGGGTGTTTTCTGCGGGGCGCCCGTGTCCGGATATGGAACGGGCTGCCCCGTGACGGGATCCCGCAAAGGTGCGTCAAACTCCATCCAACGCCGGGACACGGCCGCGAGTTTTTCAGCGGGAATGCTCGCAAGCCGCCATTTTAGGGGCCCCGTATTGATTTGCGTGAACGGAAAGCGAAGGCCCCCCTGTGAGCGCCGCTGAATGGCGTGTTCACTGAATTTCAGGCTCCCGTAGGAGAGGTCATGGGTCTCGGGAAAAAGAACCGCACTCTTTTTCCGCGCGAAACTCGCACCCCATCGGCTGTCGGCGCTCATGGGATATCCACGCTCTCCGGTGAGAGCTGCTGGGATATTTACGCGGTAGCGAATGGCTATATCAAAGGGGCCTTCTGCGGTGAGGATCTTGTCTGCCGCATGAAAACGCAGTCCCTCCACCGGCGGGCTGAAAATTAAGCGTACACCCTCCGATGCCGGAACCGGCTCGGTAAATTCGACGTGAATGCGCTGCTTTTCCAGAGCCGGATTTTCAGCCCACACCTTCACGACGCGAAGTGGATCGGTGTTGCCCACGGGCAACACCTCCAGGCCATCGACCCGTGTCCCGGTGTTTGCCTCCTTCACATTTTCTACGATCAGATCAAACGTGCTCCCCATCGGAAGATCCTCCCGCGGACTTACGCGCAGCCGTTTGGTCTTGAGCTCACCGTCCCCGACATCCACCTCCGCGGAATACTTTTTGCGACTGTCGCGGTCCTGAAAAAACACGACATCCGCGAGCTGTTGTGCAAGCACCGGGTAATTGAAGAAAAGCCCCACCGACGGCCTTTTACCGATGAGTCCGCCGCCCCCTTCCAATGACACCTTAAACGGCGCCGAATGCCGGGTTTCCAGAATACGTGACGAATCCAGAGACTCGCCGCCGAGACTCTTAATCCCGCGGTGCACGCGCACCGTGTAGGCTGTCGAGGGAACCACCGCCTCCCCGATTTCAAACCGGCCCTCGGTCTGGCTTTTCCAAACCCATTTCCCGGGCAAATCCGGCGACCAGCGCAGGGGGCTCGCTGCGTCCTCCTTGTTGACGGCATCGGGCTCCACCATGGGGTTTGGAAAACTAAAGGTAACTTTTCCATGCGCCCGGACATTTGAGTCGGAAGCCCATGTTTCCCCCCACGTAATCTGAACCTCCCGGGGATCCCCCGCGGGCGCGGCGTGCGCGGGAAAAACGCAGTCGCCCCCGGCCAGCACGAAGCAAAGGAGGAGAAGGTGATGAAGTTTGAACATATGGAGTCTGGAAAAATCTGTCCGGGCGACGGTGCGTCGATTCCCGCTAGGGAGTGCCCCGAAGCCGCATTGCCGTCTGTTGCAGGGCGGTCGCCCGTGCCCGAGCGGGTTTATTGTTGCTTTTGATGACGCGATCTACCGCGGAAAGAGCCTCGGTAATGTTGCCGTTTTCAAACTCGATCTCGGCCATCTCAAGGAGCGCTTCCGGGGAATCCGGCGCGAGCTCCAGCGCGCGGTGTGCCGCCTTGCGGGCCTGTACTTGCTCGCCCAATGCGCGCAGGGCTTTGACCTTCGCGAGCGATCCCTCCACCTCCCGCGTCAGATGGAGCGCCATGTACGGTTGTTTCAAATCGAGAAGATGCTCGGCCTGTCTTTCCGAATCCCGGCTTCTGCCCAGCTCCTCAACTTTTCGCAGCTGCTGTTCCTCCAAAATCCATTCCATGTATTCCTCTGATTTGGGCTGGAAGGGCGCAACGTGCTGCGGTTTCTCGTTTCGCCATGCGCAGAAACTCTTCCAAAACTGCGCATCCATTCGATCCGGCGTCAAATCATACGCGGATTTTGCATCTTCGAATGCTTGAATGAGAAATGCATGCTGCAGAAGAAAAACCGCACGTTTCAGCAGCACGGTCGCCTTGTCTGTCGTGGATAAGGCGGCCTCAGCGTCTTTATCCAGAGCCTCCAGCGATGGCTGCCATTGGTTGCGGGATTCCAAAAGAGGCAGAAGTTCCTTCACGCCTGCGTTTGTCGCATCCAGTTCATTAGCCGTCCGCACATCCGCCTCGGCACGCGCCCAGTCGCGGATCCGCAAAAACCAGTTTGCACGCTGCACGTAGTACCCAACGCGGCGGGCTTCAAGAGACGGATTGTTTTCGATCGAAAGCAGCCGGGAAACTGCGTCGGCGGCCTCCCTCCAATTGTTTTGCGCCGCCTCCGCCCATGCCACCGCGTCCAGAGCTTCGACGTTTCCCGGCTCTTTTATGAGAGCATTTTTCCAATGAATAAGCGCGTCTCCGGGATGGTCCCTCTTCCTAGCGACGTGTCCTCGGAGCAGGTGAATGATCGGAGAAACTTTTTCCGGCCGGGTCTCGAGTTTGCTCCACTTTTCGAGGGCCTTTTCGGCCCGTTCCACATCCCCCATTTCCAACCGCGCACGGACCAACGTTTCCCAGGCCGTCCCGTCTTTAGAGTGCCATTTCAGCCTCCGTTCCGCGATCTCCGCACGTGCCGCCGCATTGTCCCCGGCTCTGGCGAGCGGTGAGCACGCGGCAAGAGCCCACAGGATGAAAAGACAAGCGCGCACGATGTGCCTGTGCGGAGGGTGCGTGGAGGTGCGGGTTGGGAAAGAAAGCATCGTGCCCGGGTGCATGGAGATGGTCTGATCGGTAAACGAGATGGGAGGAGAGGGGAGGAGGGGCTTGGGGGCAATTAAGGAAACCGCAACATGCACCCGCGCTCCTACAATGGCTCAAAATTACCCACCGGTCAGTCAAACATTTGCGCCGCTTTGCAAAGGAAGCCGCGGGATGCCGAATCCTGCTGATTCGTACGGGAGCCAGCAGGCGCCCGGTGGAGGTTCAAGGCTTCATTTAAGGGCATCCCATCGTGAAAAATCACAAACTGGGCACGACCGCGGCGCGGGCTTTGACGGTTTGCAAACGCCGATCCAACCAAAGCGGTCGCCTTTAAGCGGATTGAAATGAGAACAGCACTGGGCCACTTTCCAAGGGATGGAATCCAAGCCGTCCCGCCCCCAGCTGTATTCTGGAAACGAACCCTTGGCCGCGTGTGACTCCTTTTCAAGGCGGCATTTGGGCGGTGACTGCGGTGATGAAATGCGGATGCTCGGGGCGCTCAACCAACCCTCTCTAGACGCGTTTCTCGACGCGGTGGTCCCGGCGCATATTCGAACCACGCGTCCGCTGGAACTGCCCGCAGCGCTTGGCGAGCGGGCCGCGCTGGAGGAACTGGCTTCCATCGCAGGCCGGAATCGTGTTTGCAAAAGCTTCATTGGACAAGGCTATTACGGATGTGTTACGCCGCCGGTCATACAGCGAAACATCTTGGAAAACCCCGGCTGGTACACCGCTTACACCCCCTATCAGGCCGAGATTGCACAGGGCCGTCTGGAAGCGCTGGCCAACTTCCAAACGATGATCACGGATCTCACGGGGCTCGAAATCGCCAATGCCTCGCTGCTCGATGAAGGAACCGCTGCCGCGGAGGCCGTGGCCATGGCACACGCCGCCCGGAACGAGGACGGGGCCTCCGTAGTGTTCGCGGATGCAAACTGCCATCCCCAAACCCTCGAAGTGCTCCGGACGCGTGCGGAGGTTCTGGGCTGGAATCTACAGACCGGCTCGGCGCACGATTTTACACCGCTCCCGGGGTTGTTCGCGGTAGTGGTGCAGGTGCCGGATACGCTTGGGGTGATTCGCGACTTTCGCGCTTTCGCCGCGCGTATGCGGGAGGCGGGCGCTCTGGTTATTGCGATTGCCGACCCCCTTGCCCTGACGTTGATTGAGCCCCCAGGGGAATGGGGAGCGGATATTGCCGTTGGATCCACGCAGCGCTTCGGGGTTCCCATGGGCTTCGGAGGACCGCACGCGGCCTTCATTGCAACACGGGACGCCCACAAACGCCTGCTTCCGGGCCGCCTCGTGGGATTGTCGAGGGACGTGCAAGGATACCCGGCGTACCGGCTTGCCTTGCAGACTCGCGAACAGCACATCCGTCGCGACAGGGCCACCAGCAACATCTGCACAGCGCAGGTGCTTCTTGCGGTCATGGCCTCGATGTATGCCGTTTACCACGGCCCCGTCGGACTCAGACACATCGCCACCCGCGTACACAAACTGACGCGCGTTCTTCACTCGGAGTTGTCACGGGCCGGGTTCCATGTCTCCGCGGGATTGTTTTTCGATACCCTCCACGTTCGGCTCGCCGCCGGGGCGCGTGATGGCTGGATTTTGCGGGCGCGGGAGAAAAATCT
>JBILWF010000680.1:0-3500 GCA_044370075.1 Chthoniobacteraceae bacterium
CCTTCCGTTTGGCGAACGGGGTGGTTGAGGCGGGCACGCTTACCGCGGCCAGCTTCGGCCTTGAAAGCGGGTTGGTGAGCGCGGTGTTGAACGGGGGCGCTGCGCTGATCAAGAGCACGGCCGGGACGGTCACCTTGCGCGGTGCAAACACGCTGACCGGTGCGGTGCGGGTGGAGGACGGCCTGCTGTCCGTCGAGGGAGCGGGCCGCCTCAGCGTGGGAAGCCTGGAGATTCGCGGGGCGGCCGCGGTGTTGAGTTTGGCGGACACGGCGCAAACGGTGGATGCGTTCCGCCTTGTGGACGGCGTGCTCACCGGAGGGACCCTGACGGCCTCCCTCTTCACGGTGGAGCGGGGAGCAATCGATTCGGTTCTGGTGGGTGGGGCGTCCTTTGAGAAGCTTACCGGGGGTGCTGCCACCCTGGGAGGTGCGAATATGCTGACGGGCTCGATGGACATTGCCGGCGGCCTTCTTGCCATCAGCGGTGCGGGGCGGTTGACGTCTGGAAGCGTGCAGGTGCGCGGGGCATCCACGATTTTGAGTCTTGGGGACACGGCACAGAGTGTGGGGGCGTTCCGTCTGGAGGATGGATTAGTCCGCGCGGGCACGCTGAGTGCGACGGGATATGATCTGGAGAAAGGGGAGATCAGCGCCGTGTTGACCGGATCGGCGGTGGTGACCAAGCGCACGGAATCCACGGTGGTGTTGAGCGGATCCAACACGTTGAGCGGTTTGATGGATGTTCAGGCGGGCCGCTTGAGCATTGCGGATGCCGGCCTTCTGAGCAGCGGCAGTGTTCTGGTAAGCGGATCGGCCACCATTCTGGATCTGGGCAACACACAGCAAACGGTTTCGGGGCTGCGCCTCGTTGATGGCACGGTGCAGGGCGGTACGTTGACGGCGGGTGCCTTCAGTTTGGAGATGGGTAGTGTGAGCACGGTGCTCGCCGGAGGCGCGACCCTCACCAAGACGACCGCGGCAACCGTGGTGCTCGAGGGATCCAACACGCTGACCGGGCTGATGGATATTCAGGACGGCCGGTTGCGCACTCAGGGTGCCGGCAAGCTGACCAGCGGCACCGTCGCGCTGAGTGGGGCTTCCTCGGTGTTGGATCTCGGGACCACGGCGCAGACATTGGATACGTTGCGTCTGGGAGACGGTATGGTTGAGAATGGAACGCTGACGGCGGCGTTCGTGCGGGTGGAGAATGGAACGCTGGGCGCCCGTTTGGCGGGGGGCGGTGTTTTGGTGAAGAGCACTTCGGGCGTGGTGACTTTGGCGGGTGACAATACCTTCAGCGGGTTGATGGATGTGCAGCAGGGCCGCCTGCTCACGCTTGGGGCCGGAAGGCTTACCACGGGGGCGGTGGAGCTGAGCGGTGCCGCGACGGTGCTGGATTTGGGGAACACGGCGCAGAGCATCGCCACGCTGCGTCTGGTGGATGGAACTGTTGAGAATGGAACGCTGACGGCGCAGGGTTTTGCCGTGGAAAACGGCCTCGTCAGCGGGGTGCTTGCGGGTGCGGGTGTTTTGACGAAGACGACTTCCGGAGTTGTAACACTTGCCGGTGCGAATGTGTTTTCCGGATCGATGGACGTGCAGGCGGGCCGTCTGGTGACTTTGGGCGTGGGCAGGCTTACGGCGGGTACGGTGCAGGTTCACGGGGCCGCGGCCACTCTGGATCTCGGGGCGACAGCCCAGGCTGTGGACACGTTGCGCCTGATTGACGGGATGATTGAAAACGGCACCTTGAGTGCCGCGCGTTGGAATGTGGAACAGGGTGTGCTCAGCGCGGTTCTTTCCGGTTCGGGCTGGCTGGTGAAGAGCACCTCCGGTGTGGTGACCTTGAGCGGGGCGAACACGTTCTCGGGGACCATGGAAGTGCGCGAGGGGATGCTTCAGATCGGCGGGTCCGGGTTGTTGACCAGCGGCATTTTGACGCTGGACGGTGCCGCGGCGGGATTGGACTTGGGTGCTACGGCGCAGGCCGTGCAGAGCCTGCGGTTGGCGGATGGAGTGGTGCAAAACGGGGTGTTGACGGCTGCCGCGTTTGCGGTGGAGAGCGGCACGCTGGCGGCGGTGCTCGACGGAGCGGGTTACTTCCTCAAGAGCGGTGCGGGAACGGTGACGCTAAGCGGGGCGAACACCCTGGGAGGGGTGATGGAGGTTCGTGAGGGCGGCTTGCAGGTGGCCGGCGCGGGATTGGTGACGGCGGGAAGTTTGTGGGTCAACGGCGGGGCGGCGGTGCTCGACTTGGGCGGGTCGGCACAGAGGGTTCAAACCGCGCGTGTGTCTGCGGGTGTGGTGCGGGGCGGGACCCTGGCGGCCGCGGCATTTGAGTTGGAGAGCGGGGATGTCAGCGCTCGTTTGGACGGAGCGGGACAGGTTACCAAGCGGACCTCCTCAACCGTGGTGTTGAGCGGGATGAATACGCTCACCGGTGTTTTGGACGTGCAGGCGGGACGGCTTGAGATTGCGGGTCCGGGATTGCTGACAAGCGGCAGTCTGTTGATGCAGGGTTCCTCGACGGTGTTGTCGCTGGGGAACACCGCGCAGAGCGTGGCTACGCTGCGTTTGCGGGGCGGCGTTGTGGAGGCGGGAACCTTGACTGCGGGCAGTCTGGTTCTCGAGGAGGGCGTGATCTCCGCCAGTTTGAACGGGGCCGCTCCGGTGACGAAGTTCTCCGGCGGAACTGCGACTCTGGCGGGAGTCAACGCGCTCAGCGGGTCGCTGTACGTGCTGGAAGGCAGTTTGGCGGTTGCGGGCGCCGGTGTTTTGACGTCCGGTTCGGTGTGGGTTGCCGGTTCTGCGGCGGCGCTCTCGCTGGGCAACACTGCGCAGACGGTGGCCTCGCTTCGCCTGACGGACGGGGTGGTGGAGGCGGGTACGCTGAGTGCAGGGGCGTTCCTGCTGGAGAACGGTTTGGTCAGCGCGGTTCTCGCGGGTGCGGCGCCAGTGTTCAAGGATACGCCGGGAACCGTGACGCTGGCCGGGGCCAATGTTTTGAGCGGCTCGATCGTTGTCCTGCAGGGAACCCTCGCGGTGGCGGGCGCGGGCACGCTCACCTCGGGCACGGTGAGCGTTGCGGGGGCGGATGCCGTGTTGTCGCTGGGTACAACCCCGCAGAGCGCGGGCGCGTTCCGCCTTGTCAACGGGACGTTGGCGGACGGGGCGTTGACGGCATCGTCCTTTGATTTGGAAAACGGATGGGTGGGAGCGTCTTTGCGCGGTGGTGCGAACGTGAGCAAGACCACGGCGGGCACGGTAATTTGGGCGGGTGCCAATCTGTTGTCGGGTTCCGTTGATGTGGCGGAGGGGACACTGGCGGTGGTGGGCAGCGGAAAACTCACCACGGGATGGGTCACGGTACGTGGTGGTGCGACGGTGTTGAGTTTGGGCAACACGGCACAGACGGTTGGGACGTTCCGTATGGTGGATGGATTCGTGCAGGGGGGCACGCTGGCCGCGGGAGCTTTCCTGCTTGAGAGCGGGGTTGTGAGT
>JBILWF010000137.1:0-6409 GCA_044370075.1 Chthoniobacteraceae bacterium
CCGGAGGATCTACGCAGTTATGTCCATGATTACTACGGCCCTGATTGGGAAGTCCAAAGCAGCCATCGAATGGTATTGGAATCACGGAATCCGGAGAACGGATCCTCGCTTCGAAGTGCCAAGAGGCGCCTTTCTCGACGGTATGTACCGCTGCCATGAGCGCCTCCGGGTGATCCAGAGGGCAGCCGATTCCGCCAAACCGTGCATGGCCATCTGGGGCCCCTCGCAGTCCGGAAAGTCCACGCTGCTTTCAGGCTATCTGGATGAGCCCGGCGACGACCTCGGTGATCGTTCCGCGCTGAAATGGCACGACAGCGAGCCAGTCCGCTTTGTCGTGGGAAGAGAAAAGGGTGACAAGGTGATCGTTCTGAACCCTTTCAACTTTGAAGCGGATGCCTCCGGCTGCGTCTCACGGTTTGTTCTACGGAGTGAAGTCGAGGACGCGCTGCATCCCGTGGAGCTGCGCCTCGCGACGGAAGGACAAATCATGCATGCGCTCGCGGTGGGTTACCTCTCGGAGTGTGCCGCAAAGAACCAGCAGAACGAGGTCACAAAGTGGAATCAGGAAACCTTTTCCGCGCTGCTTGACCGGCAGAAATCCGCCGGCAGCCCCGCCGTAAACCGCGCGGCCTTTGAATTACTCCAACAACTGGCCAACACTCTCGAGCTTCTGATACTTTCGCAGTTGCCTCGTTACGAGGATCTCGCCGCTCTGTGGGAAAAAAACCTCCGCCCACGCCTCCTGCAGATTCCGGCGCTTCTGGCCCGCGTGGAGGCGGTGGAACAATTCGCCTATGAGGTTTTCTGGGACAATTGGTCCAGCATCAGCCAGACCTTTCAGGCTCTCGCCACCAAACGCCGCCTTCTCTTTTCCCAGTGGGGGGAAAGGCCCGTTCGCATCGCATACAGCGCAGCAGCCGTACTGCTGGATATTGATGCCTATCGAAAATTCAACGAAGTTGCTGAGTACCGCCGCAAGGTGCAGGCACTGACCGCCGTGGACTCTGGGCAGAGCGTAACCATTGGATCGGGCCACGGCTCCCCGCTTGCGCCGAACGACCGGGAGTTCGGCCTGTTTCAAGCCCTCGTTTGGGAACTTCGAATCCCCGTCCGGAGGGACGTGCTGCAACAGCGCGCCCCCGCGCTTTTTGGTTTTTTAGAAAAATCTGATCTTCTTGACTTTCCGGGGGTTGCAAACAGCCAAGGCAAGGCGGAAAAACACGACAATGCCTCGGTTGAAAACAACCTCCAGATCGCCCTCACCGAAGTTCTAAAACGCGGCAAAACCGCGTCCATCGTGGTGACCAGCGCGCGGGATCTGGATATCGACGGGTTCTCCCTGCTCATGCGCCTGGGGCGTTTTCCTTCGCAGCCGAGTCAACTGGTGTCGGGCATCCGCAGCTGGATGCGGGCGTTTGACAAGAAATGGCCTCCTGAGGGCAAATCCATGCCGTTGAACATGGTGGTCACCTTCTGTGCAAAATTAATAAACCAAGTCAACAGCGCCGGCGTGCGCGACGGCCTCAAAGCCTGCTTCGAACAGCTCAAAGACATCGGGTGCTTGTCCGATCCGCGGCACGTTACTGCGTTTGCAACCAATTATCCCCAGTTTGACGATGGAAAAATTCACGGAACCCCTGAGGAGCAACTGGCATCCCTGAACAACATAGTCGCAGACCGCGACTTTGAAGGTCGCTTTGGTAAGGCAGAGGAGTCCTTCCGTCAAATGCTTCAAAACGGGGGCACGGACTACTTTTTTCGAGCCCTTAGCGAGCAAGCAGTCTCCTCCAAGAGGGTTCACATGCTCCATGAGCGTCAGGAAAAAATAGCAGAGGAAATGCAACAGCTCATCCTCCAACATATCCCCCGCGAGAATGCCGCTGCAGACGAAAGAAATCGGGAGATCGATGCGTGGATTCAGGGAATTCACCAGCGATTGAGGGAGCCGCAAAAAGACGCGGACAGTTACTACCAGCAAGATCCCTCGGATACCGCGACCAACCTGAGTTTTCAGCTTCGCAGTTTCCTAAACATTGATCCGGAGGCCTTGGATGAAATTCCTCAGAACGCCAACCAGATGCGCCTCAATGTGCGCGGTTTTATTGACAGGCAGTTTCGGGCCTGGATGGCGATGCAGGCTCGGTTTAATCATATCTCGGAAATCGGGCTCGCCAGTTCGGAGAAAGCCGCCCGAGTGCTGAGCTATCTGGTGGAAGCGGCGGAGCCCTACACTTCGATTGAAACCTTCTTCCGGGAAAATCTGGGATCCGTTCGTAGCCGAGTCGACGGAAGGCAAAAGCGGCGGTTTCTTGCGGTGGAAATGAGCAACGCCCTCCTCAACCGGGTGGGTTTGATGCCGGCGGTACACCGTCCGCTCGTGGACCGAAGCGCATCCGCCAAAAAAGATGTCCGCGCGATCCTCGAGGAATTGGCCATCGAGGAGGAGTCGCACGACAGCAGCTACGAGAAATCGCCGCATTTCAGTTCCGTCATCCAGCCGCTGCTGAACCGGTTGGAGGAGATTAAAAGGACCAGCTCCGGAGCCCGCCCGGCGCAGCACGGGGACGAGGAACTACTGGTCATCGCAAGAACCGCGGAGCCATGAGCAATCGAGAAATGACAACCATTCATGTATTTCCAAACAGCGGCCACCACTACTTCTTCCTGCCGCTGGAAAAGGACCTGCTCTCAACGTATCCGCTCCTGAAGCAAATGTGCGATCGTGGCAAGGAGCCGTGGTTCCAAGCCGGACGCCTTGCGTGGGTGCGCTGCCGTCTCGGCACCAAGGACCGCGTCCCTGGACTATGGGTCGCCGTGGAAAGCAACGTGGGAACGATCCGGCGCGGCACGATTTACGAACCCCGGCGCCAGTCGGATGCACCCTGCGACACAACGAATCCCTCTCCCTATGCTGTCACCAGCGTCACCCGGCTCTCCGACGAGGCGACACGGGTGCCGATCAAGATGAAACTGCCCGCACCGAGAGCCGCCGCTGCGTCGGGCGACGCCCCCGCCGAAGGCCCCCCCGCCAGTGCAACGGTGGAGGTGGCCACTTTCGACCTTGTCTGGGTGAAAGCAAACGCAGAACCCATTGATGTAGACATTATTATAGACTTTGGAAACACGCGCAGCGTTGTTCTCGCCCTGGAGGTTCGAGAAGCCCAAAACGGCAACCTCGCTGCGGTTTGTCGCCCCGTGCGCTTCACCAAACGCGGATGCGACTACGAAGCCTTCCCGGCACGAAACCGCGAGGTGGATTCCTCCGCGATCGTAGACTCGTGGTTCGTGCTCCAAGAACCAGTATTCGCCATGCTGGAGCCCCCCTCGCCGAGCTTCAAGCCCGCCTTGGAAACAGAAACCGAGCAACGCCAAATCGATAACGGAATTTTTAGGGGGCCGAAGACTGAGCAACTGTACTTTGTCACCGCACGCATACCCCAAATGTTCGTGGAACTTTCCCCCTGTGTCATGGGAGATGCGGCCCGGGATATCCTCAGCAGCATCGACCTCCAGCAGGGCGGGAACTATTCACTCAGTTCGCCAAAGCGTTACACCTGGGACAGCGATCCCGTCGGAAAAGGCGGAACCGAGTTCTGGACCATGGCTCTGAACCGCTGGAACCCAAATGCGCAGAAAAAAGGGCAGCCCCGTAATCTTGCCGGTTCCATGCTCCGTTTCCTGCCGGTTAACGGCTGCGACTGGACCATTGACGAGCCCCCGAACGAAGCACCGGACATTGCGCAGCGGCCCTCGGGAAACCCCGAACAACCCAGCTATCCCCGTTCCGATGCCATGACGTGGTCTGCCCTCTCCATCTTGGAGCTGGCCTACCGGCAGGTTACCTCCGAGGAATGGCGCAAGGGCGACAGTCCCAACGTGCCACGTCGCATCCGGGATGTCATGGTCACCTTCCCCTCGGGATGGAGCACCGAGGAGTCGTCGGCCTACAGGCGCAAATGGCAGAAAGCCATCGACATCTTCACTCTCGCGCACATGGAGAACAAGCGCTCCGTCTACCAAGGCGGAAACAGGCCCAATCTCCTCATGGAGATCGACGAAGCCGTCGCTAGTCAACTCCCGTTTGTGTACTCCGAAATCCGAAGCCTCGGGAATCGAGGCCACAACTGGATCAGCCTTTTTGGCCGGGGTAAGGGCACAGACGCCCGGATGCGTATCATGACCGTCGACATCGGCGGAGGCACCACCGACATCTCTATCGTTGAATATCGTGATGGGCTTGAACATGAAGGCGTTGAGCTGAATGTGGAACTTCTCTTCCGCGACTCCAGTTCCATCGCCGGCGATGCCCTCACCAAAACAATTATCCAGTCTGTCCTTCTCCCGTCACTGGGCCGCAGGTTTCAGGAGGATGACGTCCAGGGCGAAACCTTTGCCAACCTCTTTACAGCCCCCCACCAGAGAACCGGCCGACACGGAGCCATGGAATCCAAGGCAAAATGGTCCCGGATCGTAAAGCTGGTGTTCCTGCCGATTGTCCGGCAATGGCTTAAGGATCTCTCCCAAAACGTTTACGGAAACCCTGAAACCGGCGGAAATCCGTGGTCTGCGGATCGCATCATGGGCCCTGAAGGCCGGATGGTGGATCCCATCGCGCTGTCCGATCTCAACGAGTTTGCTTTGGAGTCCCCCTTGGACTCCGAGATTTTGGCGGACTCCGATGAAATACCCTACGACCCGGCAGCGATCGAAAAGTGCATTCGGGATACGTTCACTCCGGTCATCCGCTCCCTCGCCAAGTACGTCACAGCCTTCGAAGTGGACCTGGTCACGCTCAGCGGCAAACCGTCCGAACTCCCGCAGGTTAAGAAAATGCTGGAGGAAAAACTCCCCATCCTCCCCCACCGGATCATCCAGGCCAAGGACTACCCCGCTGGGGATTGGTATCCCATGACCTTCAACGGCCGCATCAACGATGCAAAAAGCGTTACCGCCGTCGGAGCCGCGCTCTACAAGACCATTTTCAGCGGCCAGATCCAAAACTGGCGCATTCACTGGAAAAACAGCACGGGCTTCCTTGCAGAGAACTACTGGGGCGTCATGCCCAGCGAGGGTCAGTCAACCACCTCCTGGAAGGCGTTTTTGGAACCTGGCAAACAGGAGACCATCACGCGCATGATGGTCGGCCAGTGCATCGGCCGCAAACTCATCCGCTCCGCGGCCAAACCCGAGCAGGTTTACCGGCTGCGCTGGAATAAACCGGAGGACTTCGCCGGCTTGCCTCAAACACCCGTGGTCTCCATCACCCTCCGGCGCGTAATCGGAGCCGAGGGCGAAACCGAGAAACTTCTGCTCACAAACGCAAGTGGGCAGACAGGAAATCAACACCTTGGCACCAAAGAAATCACTCACCGTGATTTGGAGCTGCAACCCTGCACGATGGATGGCGGCGAAGAGTTCTGGATAGACACCGGACGCTTCACCGAAGTCCTCTGGCCCGATTTCAACTAAGCACGTATGTCAGGAGAAATCGACATCGCTGGCCGGCTCGCGAGCGTAGAGGAGCGGCTCCAAAGACTCGAGCGGGCTGATGCAGAAAATCGGAGTCAGATCGAATCCCTCCTCGCCCTGAGAACCCCCGTCCCTCCTACGGTCGAAGCCGAACTTCCGGAGACCGCATCCAGCCAGCCGGAACCTCCCCGGAACCCTGCCTCCGACGCAGCCCAGTCCGAAACCATCCCGGCTCCAGCTCAAGAAGCAACTCCCTCCAAGCCAGACCCTGCGCTGCAAAAGCTCCAACAAAACATCGCCGAGGCCCAGCGCGAATACGACGATATCGTCCAGAAAACCACCGCCAAAGAATTGGAGCTTAAAAACTTCGAGGAGAACTTGCAGGTCGTTAAAGAGCAGCTCGCGCGCGACACGGCAGACCTGCAGGCCATGGGGGAGAAGCTCAAGCAAAATGCCGAGCAGTTGGCCAGAAACGGAACCGAACTCGCCGACTTGGAGAAAAAAGTAGTTTCGGTCAAAGAAGATCTCAACCGCAGCAAGACGGCTCTCGCCACCCAAAAACAGGCCCTTCAAGCGGCCGCCGAAGAGTCAACACGCAAACGCGCAGAGCAGGCTTCCCTCCTGCAACAAGCCAACCGTGATTTGGAGCAGGCCCGCAAGGCCCTTCAGAGTGCACAAAAAGAATACGAGGTCCTCAAGGCAAAGATGGATCAGGAACAGCGCCGCCTCGAAGCCTTTCAACTCCAGATTAACGAATCGACGGCGATCCGGGAAAGGATCTGGCCCCCGTGGATGCTCAGCCCGGAGTTCGCTCGCTGGAAGAGCGACTTGGAAAAAGCCGTCCTTTCCCCGGACTCCCCGCCCTCCACCGGCCTCCTGTTTGCGGCAGTCCACAGTTTCAACGCTGCCATGCGGGATACGGACGCGAAAACCCTAATAG
>JBILWF010000138.1:0-6399 GCA_044370075.1 Chthoniobacteraceae bacterium
CCGCCTAGTTTACTCGTTTTTGACGCCTGTCATTGTGCTTTCATGCGGGGTGTGATGGGAAAATTGACGGATCTGGATAGTTCCAAAACTTTAATAACCAGAGGTATAAGCCATGCCGAGAGCCAGCTTTTTTGCACTGTTTGACGATATTGCGGCACTGCTCGATGACGTTGCGGTCATGAGTAAAGTGGCGGCTCGTAAGACCGTCGGAGTCCTCGGGGATGACCTTGCCCTCAACGCGCAGCAGGTCAGCGGCGTCAATCCCGACCGTGAACTCTCTGTGGTTTGGGCGGTAGCCAAGGGGTCTTTTGTAAACAAGCTCCTCCTTGTTCCGGTAGCGCTGTTCATCTCGACCTTGCTGCCCGGGTTGGTGACTCCTTTGTTGATGGTTGGTGGGGCGTTTCTGTGTTTTGAGGGGTGCGAAAAAATTCTGCATGCTTGGCTACATCGCGAGGAATTCGAAGCCCAGACGCGCCAGCATTGCCAAGCCGTGAGGGATGCCGGCGTGGATCTGGCCGCCCTGGAGCGCGACAAGATTAAGGGGGCCATACGGACAGACTTCGTACTCAGTGCCGAGGTCATAGTGATCGCGCTGGGAACAATTTCCGAGGCGAGCACCGCCCAGCGCATCGCCGTACTTTCCACGGTGGCGATCGGTATGACGGTCGGCGTGTATGGTCTCGTCGCCGGTATCATCAAACTTGATGATGCGGGGCTTTGGTTGTCTGCCCGAGGTAGAAAACCCCGAGGATTCGCAGTGCAACTCTTCTTGGGGCAGGCGCTGCTTGCCCTTGCACCCAGACTGATGCGTTTTTTGTCGGTGGCTGGCACCATCGCGATGTTTCTGGTCGGGGGAGGCATTCTCTCCCACGGTCTTGGACCGGTTCATCACCTCGCCGAGAGGATTTCCGCGTTGGTCGCGGCGTGGCCATTTGCGCGCGGGTGGTCTCTGTGCCTGCTGGCGCTTCTGGATGCCGGTGTGGGTGTTCTCACGGGACTCATGCTTGTTGCCGCAGTCGCGGTTGTGAGACGGTTAAACTGATCGGATTTTGCTTTTGCCCCCGGTTCCGCCGCCCGCGCGCGCGGTATTGTCGCAGGGCGCACTAAAGGCGGTTTCGCGGAAGTCGCGATGATGGGCGAGTGCGGTCTCTTCAACTCACCCGCGAACACCAACCTCGCCCTCGACCGCGCCCATTTCGAGGCCGGGCGCCTACCAAGAACGGGGTCTGCCATCGCGCTTGGACCTGTCGGGAACCATCGTCTGGTAGCACCGCCCGCCGGTACTCGCACGGACAGTTAGGGAATGTGTACGACGTTGGCGGCGGACGTTACCTCGCGCAACTCTGGGGGGACGGGACTGCCCTCGAAGTGGACGAGACCGGCCGCCAGACATGGCGGTTCGCGGTGCCGAAATACGGCGGCGGTCCGTACCCGCAGGGCACCGTGCAGGACCTGTTGCGGCTCCAGAACGGCAACACTCTGATCATCTGCGGCACGCAGGCCCGTCTGCTTGAGGTGGACCGTGCCGGGAAAATCGTCTGGCAGTTCACGCGGGACGAACATCCCGAGTTGAACTTCACCAACGCCTGCATCCTTCAGCAGTTGAAGGACGGTTCCATCCTCGTGACCAATTTTCTGAGGGGCAGTACCGGCCGCGGTGCTCACGCCTTTATCCTGTCACCTGCTCGTGCAGTCACCTGGACGCTGGCCGACCACCAGCAGTTCAAGGCGCTCAGCCAGGTCTGGGCTTTCGAGGACTGACGGCCCCGGTTGTCGCGCTCCGGCGGGTGCCTGCACACGGCCCTTTCCCGGCCCAGCATGACAAGCGTGCGGGAACGGCTCAGCAGGGCCGTTTCCTTAAGAGTTCGAATCTCCGGAACCATCGTGCAGGTTATGAACCGTCCCGTCTGTCCGGGGGCTGCTGGAGCGCTTTTTGAAAAACGTAGAAAAGTCGGCAGGTTCCGCGCATTCGCCGAATAAGCCGCGTGAATTAGCGCGTCCTGCGCTGATACCGCTTGGCCCGCCGAGGACTACGCTGCCTTTGGTCTCCAAAGGCGCTGCGGGAGGTGCTGCTGTTGTCTGAACTCTTGTGTCGAGGTTGAATGCCCAGCCATCCTTCAGCCCCCGGAGCACGCCACCCCGTCTCGTGTCTAAAACGTGCCGGGGACGGGTTGCACCGCGTGGGAACGCCTTTCTATGTCCGAAAACCTACCGCCAGTGAATCTGCTTCAGCGTGACGCCCGCTCCGTGTGGCATCCGTACACCCAGCATCAGGGAGCTGCCCCCTTTCTGCCGGTGCAGAGTGCCAGCGGCCCGTGGATTTATACGGAGGACGGCCGCCCGTATCTGGACATGATTTCATCCTGGTGGGTGAACATTCACGGCCATGGATCGCGCTTTCTGGCGGACGCAATCCACGCGCAATGCCTTGCGCTGGACCATGTGCAGTTTGCCGGAATCACCCACGAACCCGCCGTCCAACTCGCCGAAAAACTCATCGCCCGCGCCGCCATGGGCGACTGCCGGGTCTTTTACAGCGACAACGGATCCACCGCGGTCGAGGTCGCCCTCAAAATCGCCCACCAGTATTGGGTGAATCGAAACGAAAAACGCCCGCTGATTCTCGCCCTGGAGGGGGGCTATCACGGCGACACGGTCGGGGCCATGTCTCTGGGGCGCTCCAGCGGGTTCTTTAACGCCTTTGAGGATCTATTCTTTGAGGTGCACGCGATCCCCGTGCCCGAAACATGGCATGATCACATCCCGGCCGACGCCGAGGAAAAAATCCTGACCCGGCTGGAGGCTTGGTTGAAAGAGAAAGGGGCCTCGGTCTCCGCACTCATAGTCGAACCCCTGGTTCAAGGCGCAGCGGGCATGCGGTTCCACTCGCACGGCTTTTTGGAAAAGCTGTGCAGCCTCGTCCGCAGCTACGGAATCCTTGTCGTTTTTGACGAGGTGATGACGGGCTTTTACCGGTTGGGGACTTTTTTTGCTTTCCAACAAACCGCGATTCTCCCCGATCTGCTCTGTCTGTCCAAAGGCATCACAGGTGGAATCCTGCCGCTAGGCGCGACGCTTGCGCAGAGTTGGATTTTTGAGGGCTTTCTTGGGGAAACCTTCCAGACCGCCCTCGCGCACGGGCACAGTTTCACGGGAAACCCCATCTGTTGCGCGGCGGCCCTTGCCAGCCTGACGCTGCTGGAGGATCCGGAGTTCCCGGTCCGGTTAAATGCAATTCATCGCGCTTTGGAACGGAATGTACTCTCCCTGAAGGTTTCTCCCCGCAGCACGCGACATCGCTGCCTCGGCACTGTTGCAGCCTTTGATCTGGCCAGCACTTCGGCGCGGTACGGTGATTTCTCAGGGCGTCCGCTGGCCCACTTCGCCCGCGAAAACGGGGTGTTGATCCGTCCCATCGGCAATGTGGTGTACGTGCTGCCGCCGTATTGCGTCACCAGCGCGCAGATCGATTCCGCGTTTGACGTGATCCGCGCGTGGCTGGCGTCGCCCGAAGACGCCTTCCCAGCCTACACACCGCCGTCTTGCTGAAAGTCTCCGGAGGCGGTGACCCTCCTTTCATCCCGGGACCGGTGGTCCGCGCAATTCCGCTACTTTTTGCGCCCGGTGAGGTGAAAATACTCCTCCTCGGTGAGCGCCGCTTGATCCACCCACTTCCGCGCCTGATCGGGTTTTTTGCGGAACAGGTGGGTTGCAGCTTCATCCAGCGCGATCGCCCGCTGCGGGTCGCCCTTGGGAATGGTTAAACAAACTTCCAGCGCGCCCGCCGGGTCTCGTTCCGCCACTGCCTCCACATATCCCCGCGCCGCCGCCGGGTAATCCGGACTGCCCGTCAGAGCCCTGAGCCGCTTTAACGCGCCCGAGGCATCCTTGGTGGCATCCGCCTGCAAAGCTGCTGCAATCGCTGCTTCCTTGAACGGCCCGGCTTCCAGTTTGTCTGCCTTGGCGGTCCACTGCGCGGCTTTGGTTTCACGCGCAGCAAACGGGAGTGCGGCCAGTGCGGCCTGCAAATCGGGTTCGGCCGCAAGGTCCACTCCGGGCCAGTCGGTCAACGCAACCAAGGCGGCAGAGCGCACGCGCCCCTCGGGCAGCTTGCGCGCGTATTCAAGCGCCGCCTGCAGATTGGGGGATTTACCCTGATTGATCCGCAGGCCTTCGACGGCCCGCCGCGCGGCGATTGCGCCCGCGGGGGATGTGGAGAGCGATTCGGCGTATTCTGCGAACCGGTCCGGCTGGGTGAACGCAAACTGTCCCACCACAGCTGCCATGGCCTTTTGCGCCTCCTCGGACTGCATCATGTGCCATGCGATGAAATCACGCGGGGATTTCTGCATCCACGGCTCCAGCATGGCCCCCAGATGCCGGCGCAGGGCAACCGTTTTTATAAGACCCGACAACCAGATGTCCGCGGCGCGGTGCGGTTGGATTTCCCCCAAACGGCGCATGGCGGCTTGGAAATCATACCGCACGAGCCGTTCGAAGTCCGGCTTCTCCAGATGCTTTTTGATCAGGTCTTCGAGTTGTTTTCCACTCAGGCGGCTGATGGTTTCCAGAACCAGGACCCGGGACTCCGCCGGAGTCGCCGCAGCGGCAGCCGCCTGATGCAGCACGTCCAGACTTTCCGGAGCTGCTACCTCGTCCAATTCCTCCTCCGCGGCCGAACCCGGCGCGCTTTTTTCCGCCCGCGGCGGCGGCGTGGAACCGGGACGTCCCGTGAGCAGGATTCGCAAACCGCTCCCCGCAAAGTAGCCACCGAGCGCGCCCACCACGCAGAGGCTGATCAGCAATTTTGATCGCATGTTCAAATCCTTGAAATCTTCGTGAAGCCCCACCGCGTCATTTCGCGCGGACTGGCGCCGACTGTTTCCACAAATCCCCCTTCAACACTTCGGGCACGGGCAATTCCTCAATAAAGACCGACCGGGGAACATCGAGCAGAGCAAACGCCGTGCGCGCACTCCGTGAGGCCGGGCCGGACGATCCCGTGTCTCCAGCGGCCAGCATGGAAAAATACTCGGACTTTGTTTTCTCCGAAAACAGCCGCATGCCGCCCTCGGTGAGCGCATCCGCATGTCCTGCGTCGGGGTCGACGACGGTGGCGTCGGCAATCGCCGCGTACGCAACCGCCAGCAGAACCCCCTGCCTCAAGGGGCCCGGGGCGAGGGTTTCCAACCACTGCAATCCCGCCTTGGGATCCTCCCGGCTGATCGCCAAAAAAGTTCTCAGAGCCAGTTCCTTCGGAATGGAATCGCCGCGCCTTTCCTCGGCGAAGCGGATCGCCGCCTCCACGCCGGATTCCTTGGCAAGGCGGCTCACCACGCGACCCGCCACAGCATCGCTGCGCTCATTCTCCTTGAGCGCGTTGTAGATCGCAAACGGCACATCCGCGGTGCCCGAGAACTGCATCGCGGCAGCGATTTCTCCAATGCGCTGCATTACCAGAACATCTGCTTTTTTCGCATCCACGCCGGGCTGGGCGCGAAACAGTTCCCGCAGGGCTCCGCGCAGCTTAAATACCGCCGCCGCGGGATCCTCCACATCCTTGGAAGCCAGCGAGGCCAGCAGGCCGCGCAGTTGGGCGCCAAACTGGCTTTGGAGGAACAGTCCGGGACTGGTCTTCAGGGCTGCAACCGCCTCCTCCAGCGAACCGCCCAGCGTCTGGGGTCCAAGGGAAAACTCCGCCGCGGACAGCCCGCGCACAAACCACATCCCCATGATCTGGTACCGCCCGGGCAGGCGCGTGATCGCCCGCAACGCATCCGCCGCACTGTGCTGGGCCATGGTATCGAGGGCCGCTCCCAGCAGGATGCGATCTCCCATTTTCTGGGCGCGGTCCAGAGCGGCTTGGGGATCGCTCGCTGCAATGCGCTCCACAAGAAGGGCCCGAACCAAATCCGCCCCTCCCGCCCGGAGCGCACGGAACTCCTCGCTGGCGCGCAGGTCTTCCAGCGCCAGGGCGGCCTGTTCGAAGCCCAGTGTTTGGAGAGCCTTTGCAAGGCGCAGAAGGTCCTTCTGCGAGGACAACCGGTTGAGTTGCCCGGCTATTTGGAGCAGAGCCGCCCCATGCTGTTCCCGCGTAAAGTCTGAAAATGGGATGCCCTCGGTCTCTGCCGTATTCGGCCATTTTTCATCCTGCATCTGCGCGGCGTCGCGGGCCTCAGACTGGGGGGCGTCGGAAGCGGCTGGACTTTGCGCCGGGCGTTTCCCGAAGGGCGCGACGAAGCCGATACTCAGGCCGATGGCACAGGAAGTCGCAAGGAGTGGGAGGGAGCGCATCATGACGGGCTGCAGCGGCGCACGGATGAACTTCTCCCGTGGGGTGGGCGTTCCGGCAAATCCAAAACGGGTTCCCATGAGCCGCAAGGCGCATTCCCTACAGAG
>JBILWF010000139.1:0-6394 GCA_044370075.1 Chthoniobacteraceae bacterium
ATCGTAACCAAGGCGCGCTTTGAGAATGTAGTTTCCAGGCGGCATGCCCGACACGTCGAGCATCTGCGGAAACCACTGGCAGTTTTGAAGCATCACGCCCGTGGCATTCCACGGGTCCGCAAGATAGGACTGAACCCGCGGAAGTTCCGTCAAAAGCCCCAGCTCCGCGCGCCGCGCAACCCCTGCGTCCAAAAAGCCAAACTCCGACGCCGGCCGGCCTCCGGAATTCTTCCACGCCTCAAAGCGATTTTTTAGTCCAAGCGCCTTTTCCAGACGCGCGCGGTACCGCTCGTTGGCCTCCTCCTCGGGTTCGATGCGTTTGACCTGAAACTCCGGCTGCTTGCCCCCCACCAGCGCGCTGTCCAGCGCGGCACGGCCCAGTTCCAAATACCGCTCAAACTGGTCGCTGGAGAAAAACAGGTTCGATCCCACGGTATCAAAGGTGCCGTTGTCGTCGTCCGCCGGCAGGTTGCGCGGGTCCACCTCCACCGCAAGCAACTCCCGCATTGTGTTGACGTATTCGCGCCGGTTGAGGCGTCGCATGGGAAACGCGCCGCCCGAATCGGCCAGCACCTTCCGCGCAACCACCATCTGCCGCGAAAGCACCTCGAGCAGGGCCAGTTTGTGTTCGGGTTTGGGCTGTTTCTCGTCCTCCGGCGGCATTTCGCCAGAATTCAACACACCGAGCACCTTTTGCCAGCGGTCCGCCGCCGCCACGTCCGTGATGTGAAATGGAAGGTCATCGAGGCGCACCTTGCCCTTCTGCTTTTCTGCGTTGTGACAGGCAGTGCAGTACTCACTCAGGAACGCGCGTTGCGACTCCGGGATCACCGCCTCGGGCGCCGCGTGCGCCAGCAGGGCACCCAGCGGGAAGATCCAAAACCGTTTCAAGGAGAACACAAAAAAACCAGTACGCGGCCGCTCAGGCACGGAGTTCATCCAGCACGCTCGTGCTGTCGCCAAAAGATTTCACCGGCACACCCACGCCCCGCAGCAGCGTGAGCCACACGTTGCAGAGCGGTGTCTTGGGATCGGACATGACAACGTGCTGTCCCAGTTTAATTCCCGCGCCGGCGCCGGTGAGGATCGTTGGACAATTGTCGAGGTCGTGGGCGCGTCGCAGGTTGGATCCAAAGACCACGCTGGTGTGATCAAAGAGCGTGGAGCCGTCGGGTTCCCGGGCTGCCTTGAGCTTGTCGATAAGGTGGGCGAGCAGCGAAGACATGCCGCGATCCCGCGCCTGGCTGGCCTCCATGCGGGTGCCCTCTCCGTAATGGCTGATGCTGTGGCCATCGAGCTTGATCCCCAAACCGTCAAGCAACCGCTGCGCGGGCTGCCTGTAGGTGACCACCCGGGTGCTGTCGGTCTGCAGGGCAGCGACCATCATGTCATACATGGCACGCACCTCGGCCTCGCCATTGAGGCCCTCGCCGGGATCGCGCATCGCCGTCGCGGGTTTGGAGACATCCATCCACTGGCCCTCCTTGCCCAGCCGGGTCTCGATGTCGCGGATCGACTCGAAGTACTCCGAGAGCTTGTCGTTGTCCTCCCGGCTCAACCGCCGCGAAAGTCCCCGCGCATCCTCCAACACCGTGTCCAGCACGCTCTGGCGCGCCTGCAGGGCCGCACGGCGCGCCTCCGGCGGGGTCTTATCGTTGGAAAACAACGCGTGAAAAGCCGCGGACGCACTGGCGTGTCCGGCCACGGGTTTTCCCTGCTGATTCCACGCCAGCGACAAACCCGGACCGTGGCCGTCGCCGGGACCACTGAGCGTCAGCGCTTCAAAGCGCGTTTCGGCGCCCAGATGCGCCGCAGCCACCTGGTCCACGGAGACCGTGTTGGAAAAACTTTTTCCCGGGACTCCATACCGGTTCGCGCCGGTGAGCCAGAAAGTGCTGCCCGAGTGGCCGTCCTGCGAATGCTTGTGGTAGCAGTTTTGAACAACCGTGATGGAGTCCTTGTGGCGCAAAAGCGGCTTGAGTCCGTCGGTGAGCGTCCACCCGGAGCCCGTCTGCTTCGGATTCGGGTACCACGTCTCATAGGTGACCCCCCATCCGAATCCGATGAAGAGCATGCGCTTTGGGCGCGGTGGAAGGGGGACGGCGGAGGCAAACCGGCGGAATCCAAGAGAGGCAAGAAAAGGCAGCGCGATGCACGAGGAGCCGCTGCGCAGAAAATGGCGGCGCGAAAGGGGGCTGTTCATGAAAGCGGGGGCTGAGGGGGAGGTGCTGGATCCGCGCGCCCCCGAGGGAGGGGCTGGCGATGTCGGTCCTTTAGGTGATGCCCGAGGGCTGTTTTTTTGCCGGAAAAAACCGGTTTTTTTGAAAGTGACGGTCCTGTTCGGGGCACGTTCTGCCAACCCCGGCGCGGGGCGGGTTTCAAAAACCCGATTCCCCTTTAAAAGTCCCCAACCCGCTTTCAAATCCCGCGTAAACCATGCACGCTTTCGCGGTACTCTCGCGTCCGATGCATCCATCTTCCTCCGCCCGTCCCTCTCCCGCTCCCGTAGCAACCTGGGTGGTGATGGCCCATGGTTTCTGGGACACCGGCTCGGTTTTTTGGAGCATGGCCCGTGATTTGCGCGCCGCCGGGCATTCGCCGCATCATCCGACCCTGCACCCGCGGGACGGACGGCTGGGCCTTCACGATCTGGCCACCAAGCTGGCCGCGGAGGTTGAGTCGCATGTTCCCCCGGGCGAAAAATGCGCGCTGGTGGGCTTCAGCATGGGCACCCTCGTCAGCCGCGTGTACCTCCAAAAGCTCGGAGGACTGGAGCGGGTGCACACGTTTTTTTCCATCGCCGGTCCGCATGCGGGCACGCGCACGGCGTACCTCTATCCGGGTCTTGCCACGCGCGAGATGCGCCCGCAAAGCACTCTCCTTCAGGAACTAAACGCCGGAGTAACGATGCTCTCCGAACTGCCGGTTTACTCCTACTGGACACCCCTGGATTTTATGATTTTGCCGGCCACCAGCTCCCTGCTTCCGGTGGGTGAAAACATCCGGGTGCCCTGCTTGCTGCATCCGCTCATGGTGTGGAACCGGACGGTGCGCGGGCACATTCTGAAAACGCTTTCAGCGCGGGAAACCCCTCAGGGCGCGCTCGGGGCGCGCTGAGGAAAATGCGCCGGGAAGAGCAGCGGCTCCAAACGACTGCCCCCAAACCGATCCCCGACCCAGAACCGCCGGCGATGCGCGGCCGGGTGTTTTTCGCGGTTTTCACGCTTTTGGATCCCGCCGCCATCCGCTAACGCTGGGCCCATGGACACCCCCACCCCCCATCCCACCACGCGCCGCCTTTTTCTGGGCCGCACCGCCGCCGCCGCGAGCGTTCTTGGTTTCCCTGCGCTTCTGCGGAGCCAATCGCCCAACAACCTTCTGAACATCGCGGTCATCGGCTGCGGCGGGCGGGGCGCGGCCAACATGGCGGGCGTGCAGGGGGAAAACATCGTGGCCCTGTGCGATGTCAACGAGTTGAACCTCCGCGCGGCACATTCCAAGCATCCACAGGCCAAAACGTTCCGGGATATGCGGAAGATGTACGATGCGCTCAAGGACGGGGAATTTGATGCGGTTCTGGTCTCCACAACCGAACACACACACGCCTTCGGCACCCTGCCCGCGCTGCGCAGAAAAAAGCACGTCTACTGCGAAAAACCGCTCACACGCGACGTGTACGAGGCGCGGTTGGTGACCGAGGCCGCCATCGCCTCCAAGGTGGCCACCCAGATGGGAACCCAGATCCACGCCACGGCCAATTACCGGCGCGTGGTGGAGTTGATCCAGTCCAAGGCGATCGGCGAGGTGAGCGAGGCACATGTGTGGGTGAGCCGGACGTGGGGATGGCAGAGCGACGCCGACGCAAAAGCCAACAAAGACCGCGTCAGCACGCAGGATCGGCCCGCGGAGTCCGAACCGGTTCCCCCCGAATTGGACTGGGACCTCTGGATTGGCCCGGCTCCATTCCGCCCCTTTCACAGCGTCTACATTCCTGGAAACAAATGGTACCGGTGGTGGGATTTTGGCAACGGAACCATGAGCGATCTGGGATCCCACTGGAACGACCTCCCCTTCTGGGCCCTGAATCTGGACGCTCCCCTCGCCATTGAATCCGAGGGCCCCCCTCCGCATCCGGAGATCGCCCCCGCCTCCATGAAGGCCACCTACCACTACGGCCCCCGGGACGGCCGACCGGCGGTAAAAATGGTCTGGTATCAGGGAACGCTCCGTCCGCCGCTTTGGACTGAAAACCGGATTCCGCAGTGGCCGGACGGCATTCTTTTTGTGGGGAGCAAGGGGATGCTTCTGGCCAACTACTCCAAGCACGTCCTCCTGCCGGAAAATCAGTTCGCTGATTTTTCACCGCCCCCGCAAACCATTCCCGAATCGCCAGGGCATTACAAAGAATGGTTGCATGCCTGCAAAACCGGCGCCCCGACCACCTGCAACTTCGCGTACAGCGGCAGGCTCACCGAGGCCAATCATCTGGGCAACGTGGCCTACCGTGCGGGCAGGAAAATCGAATGGGACTCCAAAAACCTCCGCATTCCCAACGCCCCGGAGGCCGAGCGTTTTTTGAGGCGCGAATACCGCGCGGGCTGGAGTCTGGCCTAGGCCCGGGCAACGCGCCCGTCCCGGCAGACCACGCAGCGGACACAAAACCCGGACGGATCAGCAACCGCCAGCCCCGCCCGGCGGCAACCGCACTTCGGCGCCGGCGCAAACCATCCCCGAAATCATCCTCCCACCATCGAGATCCCCCACGCACCCGGCATGAAGACACCCCGCCTGCTTCCCATTCTCAGCGCCGGCCTGATCCTTCTCATTCCTGCAGCGGCGCGCGCGGAAGCCTCCCGCCCGCACGCCCCCAGAAAAATCGTCCTCATCGCGGGAAAGAAAAGCCACGGTCCGGAAGGAAACCGCATCCATGACTACCCGTGGAGCGTGAAGCTACTCAAAGTGCTGTTTGAGCAGTCCGCCGTCCGGAGCCAGGTGCGCGTGGAAACGCACTTTGGCGGGTGGCCCGAGCAGGAAAGCACTCTGGAGGATGCGGACACGGTGGTGGTCATCTCCGACGGGCGCGACGGGGACAAGTTCGAAGAGGCCCCACATTTTCGCAACGCCGAGCGCACCGCGCTCATGGAGCGCCAAATCAGGCGCGGCTGCGGATTTGTGACCTTTCACTTCTCCACCTTTGCCTCGGAGACCAACCGCGATCAGATCCTGGGTTGGAGCGGCGGCTACTTCCAGTGGGAGACACAGGGGGTGCGCAAGTGGTACTCCGCGATCAAGGTGCTGGATGCGGAACTTGCGCTGCCCACGCGAGACCACCCTGTCGCGCGGGGCGTGGCGCCGTTCCGTCTCCGGGAGGAGTTTTATTACAACCTGCGTTTTGATCCGAACGATAAGGCGCTGAAGCCCATCCTCTCCGTTCCCGACCTTCCCGGACGCGATCCCGATGGCCGGTGGGTGGCGTGGGCGCGGGAGCGTCCCGACGGGGGCCGCGGCTTCGGAACGAGTTGCGGTCACTTTTACGACAACTGGAAGAACGATGACTTTCGCAAGCTGATGCTCAACGCGATCGCCTGGTCGGCACACCTCGAAGTGCCAGAGCACGGCATCGACTCCACATACCGCGAGCACGACGAAATCACCGCCGCCCTGGGGGTCACCTCTGGCAGGTAAACCGCAGAGAGCCGGGAACCAGGCCCCGGGGCGGTAGGAAGGGAAGAGTCTGTCCCGGCGATTTTTCCACCAAGCGTGGTTGACTCCCATGGGGACGGTTCCCGCGGGGAACCCGGCCAAGCACCCGGCCGGTGAAGTTTGTTTTGACGCTGCACCGCGCCGGAACAAAGCGCGCCGTTGCACGGCCATCAAAGGGTGGCCAGGGGGATCCACGCCCACGCGGGACGGTGCCGGAGTTCGTAGAGTATTTCGTAGAGATTTTTCTCGCGAACCAGCGCATCCAGCAGCGCCTGCCCGTGGAGTTCGCGGTCCGGCATGGCTTCCTGCCATCCGGCGAGGAAAGCGTCTTGGAGGGCGCGCGTGGTTTCGGCCGGAGCCTGCGCCACGGCGCCCGCGTAGCAGAAGGAGCGCAGAACGCCGGCCACATCGCGCAGGGGGCAGTCGGGCGCGCGGCGTTCCTCCAACGGACGGAGGGGTTCGCCTTCGAAGTCGACAAAAAGCCAGCGTCCGTCCTCTACACGCTGAATTTGGGCCAGATGCAAATCCCCGTGCACCCGGCTCAGCCTTGCGGGCAGGGGCTTTTCCACAAGCGCTTGCCTCAGCCGTTCCCGCGCACCGGATCCACTGTGCCAGCGCGCCCGCGCCGCGGCACGAACCTCCTGAAACGCGCGGTCGCCGCCCGCCGGCGCCGGGCATTCCAGCGCCTGCT
>JBILWF010000140.1:0-6381 GCA_044370075.1 Chthoniobacteraceae bacterium
TTTTAAGATCGCGGGACCGCGCACCGCTCGAAAACCTCATGTCATCTACCATTTGGAATCGGCGCTCCGGCGTGTTACCGAGTGCCGCAACCGCGATGGAGGCGATTGCATGATCACGAAATACAGGCCTCCGGGCACGGTCGGCAGGTGGGCGTACATCGTGCTTCCGTTCGCGTTGCTGGCGGCGGTCGCGCTGGGGATTGGTTACGAATGGGCCACGAGCCACGCGTCGAACGGACGGCTGTACCTGAAGCTGATCCTGGGCAGCACATTTCTGACGCTGTTCTTGCTGACGTACGGGACAGCGGCGATCGGACGGATTCGGAGCCGCACGATCGGGGTGATCGTGGGGGCGGTGCTCGGGATCGTGGTGGTCGGCGCCGCGTGGGGGACGCTATACCAGGTTGACCCGGCGGGGGTGAAGGGCGGGCGCGATCTGGCGGAATTCGCGACGCATCGGTATGAGCAGGGTGCGCCGGACCGGATGAGCTCGCCGCGTTCTCCGCGGATGATCAAGGGTCCGGCGCTGGCGGCTGCGTGGCTGGTCGAGGCGGTGGCGCTGGTCGCGGCCGGCGTCGTGGGCGGGTGGGCGTGCACGGGTCGCCCGTTCTGCGCCGAGTGCGACACGGAAGCGAAGGACCAGCAGCTCTGCTTCCCGCGGCATCGCGTGAGCGACCGCCAGATCGTGCTTGCGCGGACGTCCACCATCGTCGAGGAGATCATCGACGCGGACGTGCGCGACGGAGAATCGAGGAGATCGCTGCGGTACACGCTCTGCGTGTGCAGGTGCGGGAAGCTGCACCACCTTGGGATCGCGAAGGGAAAGAGGGACCGCAAGACGGGCAAGGTGAAGGAGTGGAAGGAACTCCGGGAGTGCGTGCTGGACGAAGCGGACGCGGCATTGTTCAGCGCGATCGCGTCCGCGGGCACGATCGACCCGCTCAGTCCGTCAGCGTCGACGTCGAGTTGAACGACAGGATCACGCGGTCCTTTAGCGCGCCCCGCGACGATACCGCGCGCGCGGGCTACGGAAAGCGAGCAGAAAGAAATTTTTTACCATTACAGGGGGAAGTGTTGAAGCTTGGGGCGTTTTCAGGGAGTCCAAATCGGTCAAGTAACTGATTTTAAACGAACGGGACCCATAGCGGGACTCGAGCCCGCTCTTCGATATACCCCGGCGCCCGCGCTACGAGAGCTCGCGCGGCAACCCTCGCCTCCTCGCCAGTAAGCGCGCCCCCCAACCGAAAGCCCTACTCCCACTCAATGGTTGCAGGCGGCTTCGATGAAATGTCGTACACCACCCGGTTGACCCCCTTGACCTCGTTGATGATCCGCCCTGAAATGCGGGCCAAAAGTGCATGTGGCAAACGCACCCAGTCGGCGGTCATGCCGTCCTGGCTCTCCACAATCCGCAGAGCAATCGTGTTGTCGTAGGTACGTTCATCCCCCATCACCCCCACCGAACGCACCGGGAGCAACACCGCGAAACTTTGCCACACCTTGTAGTACCAGTTGGCGGCCTTCATCTCTCCGACCACGATCTCATCCGCCTCCCGCAAAATCCGAAGACGCTCCTTCGTAATATCGCCCACAATGCGCACCGCAAGCCCGGGGCCGGGGAAGGGTTGCCGCTGCACAACCTCTTTTGGAAGTCCCAGCTGTCGCCCCACTTCGCGGACCTCGTCCTTAAACAACTCACGCAGAGGCTCCAACAACTCAAACTTCAAATTCTTCGGAAGCCCCCCCACGTTGTGATGGCTTTTGATGAGCGCGGCCGGATTTCCAGCAATTGCCACACTCTCGATCACGTCAGGGTACAGGGTCCCCTGCGCGAGGAAACGAAACCTGCCCGTCTGCTTTTTCGCCCTTGTGCCCGAACCATTGCGAGCCACTTCGCCCACCGCACGCTCAAAGACGCGGATAAATTCGCGCCCAATGATTTTGCGCTTCTTTTCCGGGTCGGTCACCCTCTTCAGCTTGGAGAGAAACTGGGCCCCGGCACGGACCGTCTTCAGGCGCATGTGAAAGTTGTCCCCGAACAGCTTTTGAACCGCCTCGGCCTCCTGCGCCCGCAGCAGTCCGTTGTCCACGAAGACGCAGGTGAGCTGGTCGCCAATCGCCCGGTGAATGAGAGCGGCGGCTACGCTCGAATCCACGCCGCCGCTCAAACCAAGGATCACCCGGTCACCCCCCACGGTCTGCCGAATGCGCTCGCAGGTCTCGTCAATGAAACTCCCCATCGTCCAGTCCGCCTTGATTTTACAGATCTCAAAAAGAAAATTCTCGAGAATTTCGCGTCCCTGCGGCGTGTGCGCGACTTCCGGGTGAAACTGCAGTCCGTAAAACTTTTTCTTCGGGTGCTCTATGGACGCGTAGGGACTGTTTTCCGTCACGGCCACCGTGCGGAAACCAGCAGGCAGACGGGTGATTTTGTCCCCGTGCGAGTTCCAAATTTTGATCTGCTTTCCCAAGCCTTTGAACAGCGGGCAATCCGTCTCGATTTGAAGCTCGCCCAGTCCGTATTCACGCCGTTCGGAATGCTCCACTTTGCCCCGCAAATGATGCCCCATGAGCTGCATTCCATAGCAGATTCCGAGGATCGGAACCCCGAGCGAAAAGACTTCCGGATCAGGCTGAGGCGCATGCGGGCTGTATACGCTGGAAGGCCCCCCCGAGAGGATAAGACCCTTGGGAGCAAGACGCCGGATCTCGGACGCCGGTGTGTTGAAGGGGACAATCTGCGAGTAAACCCGGCATTCACGTACGCGCCGCGCGATGACCTGCGTGTACTGGGATCCGAAATCAAGAATGAGCAGACGACCGTGGGTGGCGGAAACAGACATGAGACGAAAAAACAAATTTAATCAGAGTATCCAGCAGGATGAAGAGGCCGAGGTTCACCCGGAACGTAAAGCGATCCCTCGCCGCGAAATCCCCTCTGCAAGCGGGTTCCAATGTCGGGACCGGAAGCCGGTAATTCCGTTTCACAGCCCGCAAGCGCGAGTCCAGACAAAGCTAAAAGAAGCAGCCAAAGCGTCCTCATTGTTACACCCTACGAAGCGCAAGGCCGGAAGTCCATGCGCGTCTCGCGCAGACACGCCAACCCAAAACCAAAGCACCCGCGACTGTCTCACGGAAGAACCCGCACCAACCGGAAAGTGGTAACATTCGACTCCCCGTGAAGCCCCCACTGGGGCGGAATATCGGCACTCCAGAGCAGGTCGGCCAGAGGCTTTCCCCCAGGCGCACCACCCAGGATCTGCGTGCTGTTTTCCACAATCCGCGCCCGATCCCCAGCCACCACCACACGCACCTGTCTTTCGCGCAACAACGCGCGCACTTCCGCAGGGTCCGTCCCCAGATAAATCCGGGCCGAATCGCGGATTCCTGCGATTGCCTGGTGGCTGCTTCCCGCGATGCAGGGCTGCCCCGACCAGTACGCAAGTGCGGGCGCATGCCACCACGGCGCCACAAAGGGCTCGATCTCCTGCGAGCGAAGGCGCTCAGCCGTTAAACGCAGCGTAATCCGCTCCGAACGGTCGAGGTGCCGGTCCACAAAAGCCTCCGACGATGGAAACCAGCGTTCATCCCACTCGGCGGCCACAGGCAAGAGGGAAACCCCCACGAGAGCAGCCCGGACGCGCGGTTTGGAAATGCGCCGCAAAATGGCCGGAACAACCAGCGAAAAAACCAACGCCAGATAGGGACTCCAGCGGATTTGCCAGACGGTCAGAACAACCAGCACGGCAAGCATTCCAAACCATGCCAGTTCAGCCCGCACGCGCCTGTCCCAGCCCCGCACCGACAGCGCCACACACACCGGCACGCCCAAAAGCAAACCGCCCGTCCAACGGAACACCCCAAAGGGCAGATCCGTCCCCTGCAACTCCCCGATAGATGCGCCCCAGCGCTGCAACAACTCCCAGAATTCCGCGCGCGGAAATGCCACGCGATATCCGTCCACGGCGACTCCCAGCGCAACACATCCCAGCACGCCCAAAACCCAGCGCTTACGGCATTCGAACGACCATGTGTGTGGCCATCCGAAAAAACCGCACACGCCAATCAAAACGGTGAAAACCGCGGGTTCAAACCAGGACACCCATAACGCGAGTCCCAGCGCCACACCACCGGCCCATGCCCATGCCTGCCGTGCTCCCGCCGCCAGGCGCATCTCCGCGCACAACGCCACGCCCAGCAGCGCCACAAGCGGCGCCTGATGGTCCGGGCGCCCAAAAACGGTAGCGTGCACCAAGGCCGGGCTCACCGCCGCTAAAAACAGCGAAACAAAGGCCCCGGGCTCCAGCCGAGCCTTCTGCGCCCCGTCAAATAACCCCGCGGCTGCCGCCACGGCCCCAAGCGCGATGATCCCAAAAAGCGGCCCCACCAAGGCACCGGACGCGTCGAGAGATTGCCCCGCCAAGACCGACCATCGGCCCGTGTCCGGGATCAACCAACGCACCGGAAACGAAAGCAGGTAGATGGAATAGTCCAAAGGCGACGTCGCGTGGGAGGCGACTCCCTCGGGCCAGTTCTCGAACCAGTGCATCCTGACCACCGAGCCAGGATGCTCCGCCACCTCGCGCACCCGGCTCATGCGCGAGTAACAGTCCGCATCGACAAAATAAAATCTCCCCTCCACCAAAACCCCGGTCAGGTTGTGAAAGCGAATCAACCAACCCAGCAGTAAAATAAACACAACGGCCACTGCCCGCAGCCCCATGGACCAGGGAGAATCCGCTGAAGTACCGTCCTGCGCCTCCTTCGCCATGGATGCGCCGCCGCAATCGCCGCGGTTACTTTCCAGAACCCTGTTTCTGTATCATGGCCTCTATCCGGCCCTTGAGCTCCTTTGCGCGCTTGCCCACTTCCGTGTTCGAATCCATTGCCAGCACGTCCTCCATCAGTTTCAGAGCCACCACGTTGTCTTTGGGCGGACGCAGGAACGAAAGGACGCCAAACAGGGCCTCCTGCTTTTGTTGCACCGTGGCCTTGGGATGATCCTTCACGAATGCATCCGCCTCAGCACGGATCGCCTGACCTCCCGCCTCAATTTTCGACCGTAAACGCCCCTCCAAACCCTTCATCTCCGCGGCGAAACCAAACTTGGCGTCCAGCCCGAGAGAATCTTCCGCATCGAGGCTTTTGATTTCAGCGAGCACCTTCTGGTAATGCGCCAGCACCAGCGCTTCCGAAACTGCCTGCAGACCGTCCCGAAGCGCCTTCGCTTTCTCCAAGCCGGACGCGGATGCCGCACGGCCAAACGCCTCGTCACGCTTTACCCTGGACTGCCGCGCTTTCTCCAACAGCTGGAGGTAGTTCTCCGGCCCCCCCTTTTCGTAGGAGAGCTGTGCGTAGGGGCGCCCCTGCGCATCCGCCAGAAAAATTGTGGGGAACCCCTCCACGGCGAACTGCTCCTGCAGCTTGTCATTCTGCGCCCGATCCTTGGCAGACACCTTGGACTTGTCCTCCGGGAAATCGATTTCCAGCAACACGAAATTCCGCGGCGCACTCTCCTTGAACTCCTTGGTGTCGAACACTTCCTTGCGCAGCCGGATGCACCACGTGCACCAGTCCGATCCGGTGAAATCCATAAGAATGTCCTTCTTGTCGGACTCCGCCACCGCTTTCGCCTTCTCGAAGTCAGACAACCATCCGTCCGCGGCGGATGCAGCCACCGAAGAAACAACCGAAAGTACCAGGGCGGCAACGGGGGAGAAAAAGGACGTGCGCATATTTAGGTAGCGGACTCGGTAATATCCCCGCGGGCAAGCGGTTTTTCGGCAAATCTTCGCCGGACAAGGAACGCCCCCCAGCGCCGGCACGGCCCGCCTTTTTTGGCGAATTGCCCACCCGCCCCCGCCATGGCAGGTTGTGCGCATGTCTGCAACCGCACCCGCCCCCGGAGTCGATCTCGCCGAAGAAATCCTTTCCCTCAAGAAACGGCGCAATGCCGTGATTCTCGCGCACAACTACCAAGTACGCGAAATTCAGGAAGTGGCAGATTTTGTGGGGGATTCTCTCGGACTTTCCATGCAGGCCGCCGCCACCAGCGCCGACGTGATTGCCTTCTGCGGAGTACATTTCATGGCCGAAACCGCCAAAATTCTGAATCCCTCGAAGCGGGTCATCCTACCGGATTTGGAGGCGGGCTGCTCGCTAGCCGACTCCTGTCCGGCCGACCAACTGGAGGAGTTCCTGCGCCAGAACGCGTCTAAAAACTACTACGTCATTGCCTACATAAACTGCTCCGCCGCGGTCAAAGCCCTCTCCGACGTGATCGTCACCAGCGGCAACGCCGTGCGCATCGTGGAATCCGCCCCTAAAGACCGCAACCTTCTGTTTGTTCCTGATCAAAACCTCGGCCAGTGGGTCATTGAG
>JBILWF010000142.1:0-6375 GCA_044370075.1 Chthoniobacteraceae bacterium
CGGACTTTGACGACGGAATCTCGGAAATGGATGGCCGTCAGATTTTTAATCTTCTGCGCGCGGAGCAGATGCAGACCATTGCGTTCATCCTCTCGTTTATGGAACCCCAGAAGGCTGGGGAGGTGCTGCGGTTAATGTCGCCGGAGCAGCGCGAGGAGGTGTTGGAGCGGCTCGGGGTGATGGAACCCACCTCGCGGGAGTGGATTCGGAAGGTTTCCCACAATTTACAGCGGCACTTTGACCGCAAGGCGCAGCAGGGCGTCCAGAAAGCCGGGGGGGTCACGGTGTGTGCGGACATACTGAACGCGCTGGACAAGTCCACGCGCAAGGAACTGCTCAGCGCCATGGACAAGCGCAACGCCACGCTGGGCAACGCCATCCGCAAGAAGGTGTTTGGTTTCGACGATCTGGTTCGTCTGGTGCCAAGCGACCTGCAGGCGGTCCTCAAGGAGGTCGAGACTGCGGAACTGGCCAAGGCCATGAAGGGGGCGAAGCCCGATACTCAGGCGGCAATTTTTAAGACGATGTCCAAGCGGCAGGCGGCCGGGGTGCGGGAGGAAATCGAAATGCTTCCGCCTTTGCGTGCCAAGGATGTGGATCAGGCGCAGGAAAAGGTTATCGAAGTCGTCCGCAGGCTGGACGAGGAAGGCACCATCACCATCGACGCGGGCGAGTAGGCGCATGGAGCCCCTTAAAGCCTCTCTCTCTTTCATCGCGCCCCTTCGGTTCGTGCACCTTGCCGGACAAGGGGACCGGCCTCGCTTCAGCGCGCGGGATATGGTCCAGAGCCGGGAGGAGGCCCGCCAAGAGGCTTCCGAGGCGGTGACGCAGGCCTACGACGAACAAATCACCCGCCTCAAGACCGATGTCTCCGCGATCGTGGAGCGCATTCTTTCTGAGATCGTGCACAAGCACGAGGAAGCCCTCGAGCAGATGCGTACGCTCCTGCCCGCTTTGGTGCACGAGGCCATGGGACGCGTGGTGAGCGGGATTGCCTGGGAGGAAAATGCCGTCAAGGGTGTCGTGCTGGACCTCCTCGCCGAAGTGGCCCCGGGAGCCGAAAACGTGGAGGTCCAACTTTGCCGGGCGGACCTCACCCGGATGGAAAAGTTTCAACCGCAGCTGCGGCAAAAATTTCCCACCCTCCAGTTTTCCGCAAACGACGAACTGGGTTCCGGAGACTGCATGGTGCGGACGCGCTTCGGAGTGCTGGACGGCCGCATGGCGACCAAAATCCAATCAGTGGTGAAGCTTCTCGCCTAGAGGGATCCAGAAAAATGTCCGCCCCGCTTTGGTCAGCCGAGAGACTGCAGGAACGTTTGCGCTCCGGACGGGTGGCGCAGAGCATCGGGCATGTGGTTCAGGTCACCGGACTGGTGGTTGAATCGGACGGTCCAAACCTTGCCATAGGCGACGTGTGCCAGATCAGCACGGGGTCAACGGAATCAATTTTCGCGGAGGTCGTTGGATTTCGCGAGCACCGCCTTCTGCTTATGCCCCTTGGGGAGATGCGGCAGGTCCGCGTGGGTTCCGAGGTGACGGCCTCCAGTTTTGCGTCGGGAGTTCCCGTGGGCTATGAATTGCGCGGCCGCGTTCTCGACGGGTTGGCGCGGCCCATCGATGGGCGCGGTCCGCTGCCTCCCCTGCAAATGATGCCGCTGCGGGCCGATCCGCCCCATCCCCTGACGCGCCAGCGCATTCACAAACCCTTCTCCACGGGGGTGAAAGCCCTTGATGTTTTCACCCCGGTCGGAAACGGCCAGCGCATGGGCATTTTTTCCGGGTCCGGGGTCGGCAAGTCCACCATGCTCGGGATGATGGCGCGCGGAGCAGACAGCGAGGTGAATGTCATTGCACTCATCGGGGAGCGCGGCCGCGAACTGCGGGAGTTCATTGAAAAGGATCTGGGTGAGGAAGGCCTTCAGCGGTCGGTGATTGTGGTTTCCACCTCGGACCAGCCGGCCTTGGTCCGTTTGCGGGCGGCTTTCACGGCGACGGCGATTGCGGAATACTTTCGGGACCAGGGACACAACGTGATGTTCATGATGGACTCGGTGACGCGCTTCGCCATGGCGCAGCGGGAGGTGGGGCTTGCGGTGGGCGAGCCGCCCAGCAGCCGCGGGTATACGCCCTCGGTTTTCGCGTTATTGCCCAAGCTAATGGAACGAACGGGGGCCGCCGAGCGGGGCACCATCACGGCTTTTTACACCGTTCTGGTCGAGGGCGACGACATGAACGAGCCGATCGCGGACGCGGTCCGGGGAATTTTGGACGGGCACATTGTGCTGACGCGGGCGCTGGCGACGGCGAACCATTTTCCTGCGATCGATATTCTTGAAAGTATAAGCCGTTTGAACAGAGAGCTTTGTTCCGAAGAGGAATATCTTTTGGCGGCTGAGGCGCGGGACTTGCTAGCCTTATACCGCAAGAACGAAGATTTGATCACCATCGGGGCGTACACCCGGGGAACCAACGTCCGTCTGGACCAAGCCGTCGACCGGCAGGGTCCGCTGATGCAGTTCCTGCGGCAACCCGTCGGGGAACGGTCGGATCGCGTGAGTGCGTGGCGGAAGGTACACGAAATCCTCCGCGCATGAACTGCGCATCCGAAACGCCCCAAGCCCTCTGGTGAATGATTGTTGGACTCCATGAAACCCTTTAGATTCAGCTTGGAATCGGTGCTGACGGTGCGCGAGCGCGAGGAGGAATCCGCGCGCCAGTCGTATGCCGAGGCGTTGGATTTTCAGGCACGGACACAGAGAGCCCTCGAGCAGGCTCTCGTGGAGTTGGAGGGATTGCACGGGGAGTTGATCGAAAAACGCAGCGGCGTTTCCCGGAGGGACGACCAGATCCTGTTCATTCAGGCGATCCGGCAGCAGCGGTTTTTTTGCGATACGATCACCCAGCGTCTGGCGCGCGCCGCGCAGCTCGTGGAGGTGCGCATGCAGTTGTGGATGGAGGCCCGGCGCAAAACCCAGATTTTGGAACGTTTGAAGGAGAAGAAACGCGAACAATACGACGCCGAAGTGCGCCGCCGGGAGGAGCGCGAGGTGGAAGACCTAATCACCGCCCGATGGAACGCCTCCCGACGCGTGTTGGTCGCCTAGCAATTCCCATGCCCAGTCCCGGATAGCCCAGTTTTTGAGAGTTTTTCGTTATGTTGGCCGCCCCTTGGTTTATCGCTCTAGTTGCTTTCGTGGTGAATGCCGTCACCACGGGCTTCCTTCTGAAGCCCGTGATCGAAGAGGCCAAGCGGGAGGCCGCCAAAACGGCCCAAGCTCAGGAGGTGCAGGCTGTCGAGGAGAAAAAGGTGGAGGCGGAAAAAGCGGCCGCAGCCGTCCCGCCGCCCCCCCCGTGGAACTTCAAGACGGACGCCGTGGATGAACTCATCAATGAACTGAAATCCGGCAAGGAGGGTTTGTTGGAGGAGATGAAGGATCTCACCGTCCTCCAGAGCCAGATTGCCGCTGAGCGCCAGGAGGTCGACAAACTCAAGGCGGAGGTCATCCGCCTGCGTGCTGAACTGGATGCCCGGGTCGTCGAAGTTTACGAGTACGAGAAGGATAACATCAAGAAACTGGTGCAGACCTACAGCACCATGCCCGCCGGATCCGCCGTTCCCATTCTCCGGGAACTGGACGAGGATACCGTGGTGAAGATTTTTTCGATGATGAAGCCCGATGCGGTTTCCAAGCTGCTGGGCGCTATGGCGGCTCTGGTGGACAAAAGCGCTTCCGCCTCCGACGACTCCCCGGCGCGGCGTGCGGCGCGCATTTCGGACAAATTACGGCTGATGAAAACGACGAAGAAGGAGGTACCCCAGTGAGCGTGCGGCAGGTTCAGAACCCAGCGGTCTTACCCGCTTTCCCCACGCCATCCACGGGCAAGGTGCGCCCGGGCTCGGATCCCGTTTCTGATTTCACCCAGATTCTGCGCGGTTCCCTTTCTCCGAGCGGTTTTTCCCCGGGCCAGAGGGCTTTGGATGCTGCATCTGACGCGCGGGCGGTTGCCAGAAATTTGGATAATCGCGCCGCCGTGCGCGCATCCGCCGAAGCGAACCGCCCTGTCGGTACAGACAATTTTTCAGAACGCACCCCGGATTTAGGCTCGGCGGAGAATGCCGATTTTGATGAACCCGGCGGCTCCATTCTGCCCCGCGTCCGAGACGAGGGGGATCTTCCTGAGGATGATCGTCTTCAGACTTTGGACCCGCGTGACTGCGCCCTGGAGGCCGCCGCCGTTCAGGCGGTCTCCGCCCGCGAGATGGCGGCGATGGCCGCCGCTTCCGCGGCGCAAACCGCAGATGCCCGGAAAACCACCGAGAGCGCGCAGGGTGTGCTATCCAGCGAAGGCGGGGAGGTTTCACCGATTTCTTCCACGTCCGGAATCTCTGCGACCGATTCCGGGGAAGGTCTCCCTGTCCTCCCGGGTTCCCTCCGCCAACTCCTCCGCAATGTTCCGACGCCTGCCTTGACGGAGGTGGAGTCGGCAGCAGTTGAGGGCCTTGCGGGTGATGCAGAAGCGGGTTCCTCTGGTGATTCGAGGGCCTCGGCAGCCATAACCGCCGCGGGCGCGAATTTGGTTTCGAGCCGCAACACTGCCAGTAAATCGGCTTTAAATCCGACGACTTCCTCCGCGGAGGCCAGCTCGCGGTCTTCAATGGCGGCAAATTTTTCCGCTTCCGGGGGCGTCTCCGAAGCGGATGGCGCCATTGGAGTAACGATCCCGGTGGAAAATTCGACCGCTGTGCGCGCAGAATCCGACTTGAGATCCCAGCGCTCGATTGTTGGTTCGCAGAGCTCCGGAGTTGTGGTCGGGAGTAGCAACCCGCGGCTTTTGGAATCGGGCGGGGAGTCCCGCGTTCCGGTGAAGCCGGATTTGTCGGGCCTTCGGATTGCGGCGGAGCAGGGGGGCGGCGCGGGCACAGGACGCGACGCATCGCTGGCTTCCCTTTTGACGCCTTCCGGGAAGGACTCTCCTCTGAGTTTGCCCGCCGCACCAGTCTCTACTGAAAACGCCACCGTGGACGTTCTGCCCCGCCCTCAGGGTGGCCCGCAGCTGAGTTCTCCCCTCGCGTTCGCCCCGGCGGACAAGCCGGTTCTGAATCCTGCCAGTATCAACCAGTCGGGGCAGCAGACCGCGCGGCGAGTGGCGCAGGAGGCTGGCGCGTCTCCTTTCCAGAATTTCTACGGAGAATCTGGCGCCGGTTTCTCAAATTCCGCGGCATCTGGTTTCTCTGCTGTGGGGGGAGCTGACCCGGACCGCGGGCAGGTTGCGTCTCAGGACAAAACAGAGCCCGTATCCCTCCGTGGCACACAAGATGCTCAAAGAGGGAATCAGGTAATGCAACCTCCCGTCACCACCGTGGACACTGCCGAGCTTGGTGCCGACTCCGATTCAGGAGCCCGGCAGCAGGATGCCACGTTTTCAAACGGGGACAGCCGCTGGATGGCAGACGCCTCCGCCGCATCCGGTGCACAGTCGACGGCACCCAACGCCGCCCCTCTCGCGCCGGCCCGCCCCGCCGCGGTGGAAATGAGCCGGACGGAATTTTGGGACCACATCCGGGAGATGGTGCAACGGGTTCGGTCTGAAAATCCCTCACACCTCGCCGTGGAGGTCCGCCTTCAGGATGGAGCGACGGTCGGCATTGAATTGCGCATGCGCCCCACCGGCTTGGAGGCCTCCTTCCGTTCGGAATCCCCCGCGCTGCTGCGCGGACTTGAGTCCCAGTGGGCGGGCTTTCTGGCAAAGGATGCGCCTTCCCTGCAGATCGCAAACGCTGCTTTTGAAAATAGATCTTCCCTCGGTAACTTCGGTGATTCTGGCCGGGGTGGTCGCGAATTGCGCGAGCAGATGGAAGACAATGCGGCGAACGCGGCTCTGGCGGACCGCAAAAACAGCGGCACGGGGAACAAACCCCGGAAGTAACCGTTTAGCGGAAACTAAAAGTACTTTTTCGCGGAGAACTTTAGAACAAACCCAAACACCATGGCAACCATCAGCGGATCCACTGCCAGCAGCACCTCCTCGCTGGCTCCTGAAATTCAGCAGGCGCTCAAGGGAGTGACCATCAAGGAAAACAAGCAGACCCTCAACCAGGATGATTTCCTGCGGTTGCTAACGGTACAGCTTCAGAATCAGGATCCCCTCAAGCCGATGGAGGAGGCGGATTTCATGGGGCAAATGGCCCAGTTTGCCGCTCTGGAGCAAACCCGTAACCTCAACATGAATTTCGCGGCATTCACGAAGGCGCAGACGCTCAATTCCGCGCAAATTTATCTGGGTCGGAAGGTAACCCTCACGGATCCGAACGGAGAGGTGATCTCTGGAGTGGTTTCCGCGGTCAGACTTAACGGCGGATTTACTGAAATT
>JBILWF010000141.1:0-6375 GCA_044370075.1 Chthoniobacteraceae bacterium
AGGCAGCCGTTGCCGCGGGGGACTGTGCGTGCAGCCCCGCGAGGGTTCCGGGGAGCGGTCCAAAAACCAGTCCTGCGATCCAGAGCCAGAGGGCGCACAGGCGAGCGATTGGGCCCGCCCTGCGTACTGTGTCCGCCGTGTGCACGGTGCGGGGGAGCCCTCCGCGATCCCGCCCCGGGTGTTCCGGACCGCCCGGGCCCCGGGCCTGCGCCGATGCCCCCAACCCTGCCGTTTGTTTTTTTCCCCTGTGCATAGCCTCCTCCGTTCCCCAAAACTCCCCGTTCCGATCGGGGCACGGGCCCTCTCCCCGGCACGGTGTCCACCCGCCCCGGCGCAGCCTGCGAGCCACTTCATCCAAAACGAACAAAAGCGATCCCTGCACGCCGCCCCGCACGCCCTCTGATGCCTTTTTTGGCATTTCTTTGCCCCTTCCAGCACCCTCCTGGACTCCCTACCCGAGAGAGCGCCCCGCGCCCCTCACCCTTTGTTACGCACGGGAGAGGCAATTGGTTCAAAAAAAAGAGCGTTTTTTTCGCCCCGCGCAGCAAACACTCTCCCGCTCCCCTCCTCGCAATCCCTCTCTCATGCACTGCTCCTTTCGCCGCTCCCTCGAACGCGGTTTTGCCGACCACGGCTGGCTCCAATCCCGGCACACCTTCTCGTTTGCCGACTACCATGACCCGCGCCACATGGGCTTTCGCAGCCTGCGGGTCATCAATGAGGACTGGATCGCCCCGGGGGCCGGTTTCCCCACGCATCCGCACCGGGACATGGAGATTTTTACGGTGATGGTGGAGGGCGTGTTAGAACACCGGGATAGCATGGGAAACCACGCCCGGATCCGGCCCGGGGACATTCAGGTGATGAGCGCAGGTTCGGGAATCACCCACAGCGAATTCAATCCGGATTCCAGCCAGCCTGCGCACCTGCTTCAGATCTGGATCCAGCCGCGGGAGCGGGGGTTGGTTCCGCGGTACACGGAGTGGCGTCCGAACCCCGAGATGAGCGATGCGGCCAAGGCTCTCATCATTTCCCCGACGGGGCGGGAGGGATCGGCCATATTGGCGCAGGATGCGGAGGTGTACCGGCTGAGGATGGCGCCGGGGGAGGGGGTGGAGCATTCCGTCCGGGAGGGCCGGGGTGTCTGGCTGCAAATAATTGCGGGGGAGGCCGAACAGGAGGGAACCGTTTTGGAGGCGGGAGACGCGCTCCGTACGGAGGATCCGGGGCCTTTGCGGTTGCGGGCGCGCACGGCGGTGGAGGCGCTTTTGTTCGACCTGGCGTGAGCAGGTGTGTGACGCGCGGTTTGTCGCGCACGGAATGCGCGGGGTGTTTGGAGGGGCTTTTGCCGCGGATCAGTCGTGGCGCAACGCTTTGACGGGATCGAGGCGTGCGGCGACCATTGCGGGGAAAAGCGCGGCGAGCGAGCAGATCACGAATGCGCTGACGCAAATGATCGCGATCCACGAGGGGATGATTTCGGCGGGGATCTGGCTGAATTGGTAAATCCCGGGCGGAAAAATTTGGATTCCCAGCCTTGCGGAGAGCCAGTCCTTGAATTCGTTGCGCCAGGCGAGCACGGACAAGCCGAGGGCAACGCCGGTAATGTTTCCAAGGATGCCGACGATCATCCCCTGGGTTAGAAAAACCCAGATGATTTGAGAGCGGTTGGCGCCGAGAGCCTTCATGACTCCGATTTCGCGGGTTTTCATCACGGTCACGGTGATGAGGGTGTTCATGATGCTGAAGGCGGCGACGACCACGATAAAGAGCAGCAGAAAAAACAGGGTGTTTCTCTCCATGCGAATGGCATCAAAGATTTCCTGATTTTCATCAATCCATGTGTAGAGACGCAGCCGGTCAGGGATGAGGCCGGCCAGTTTTTCCGCGGCAACGGGGGCGGCGTAGGGTTCGCGCAGCCAGGCCCCCACACCATGTACGGCATCTTTTAAGTTATAGAGGTCCTGAGCGTTGGCGAGGGACACGAGGAGAATTTCGGAGTCGTATTGGTCGCGTCCCGACTGGAAGACGCCGGTCAGGGTGAGTTCCAAGGGCAGGACGAGCGCGCGGATTTTGTCCAAGGACTTTTTGGGATCCGCTGAACTTTCGGCTTCCTCCAGCGCCTTGAGTACGGGACTGAAATCTTTTGCCGGGTAAACGGTGATTTTTTGCCCGATGAGCAGTCCGAGCGAGCGGGCCAGCCCGGCGCCCATGACCACGGATTCGTTATCGAGCTTGAATTCCCCCGCGATGACCATTTCGCGGAGGTTGGCGCTGTAGAAATCCGCCTTGGAATCGATACCGCGCATGAGCGCGGCGCGGACCGCGCCTGCTTCGGAGGCGAGGAGGACGGGCCCTTTAACAAAGGCCGAGGCGCCGCGGATTCCCTTGCGGCGGGCGAGGAAGGCGGCGGTTTCCCGCCATTTTTCGACCGGGTACCCCTCTGCATCGGCCACCAGATGCGGTTCAAATCCGAGCACTTTGCGTTTCAGTTCAAGGTCAAAGCCGGTCATGACGGAGATGACCAGAATCATGACTGCGATTCCGAGGGTGACGCCCAGCACGGAGACCACAGTGATGACCGAGAGGAAGGTGCGCTTGGGTTTAATGAAACGCAGCGCCAGGAAGAGGCTGAAGGGCAGTTGCACGGAGAGGGATCAAAAGGGGCGTGTGGAGCGGGTCGGAATCCTTCCAGATCCGCGCAGGAAGTTGAGCTCAAAAAAGGGCGGAGCGCCGGGTTGGCATGAAATTCGCTCCTCTCAGGGGTTGGGAAGCGGGACCGATTGCCGTCCCACCTCGTTACGGCAATCTTCCCGCGGACTTCCGCCGCTGGCGAAAGAAACCCGGCCCCGAGTCAAATCCGGGCCGGGTTTTTCCTTCCCGGGTAAAACCTGTGGGGGGAAACTACACCACGATGTTGACCAGCCTGCCCGGTACGACGATGACCTTGCGGATGGTTTTGCCGGCGGTCCACTCCTGGGCTTTCGGGCTGGCGAGGGCCGCGGCCTCGACCGCGGCGCTGGTTGCGTCGCGGGCAACGACGAGTTTGTCGCGCACCTTGCCGTTGATTTGAACCACGAGTTCGAGTTCGTCTTCCACGAGCGCCGCGGGGTCGAAGGAAGGCCACGGCTGGTTGGCCAGGGTGCCGGGAAGCTCGAGCCGTTCCCACAGTTCCTCGGTGATATGCGGGGCGAACGGATTGAGCAGTTGCAGGAATGTTTTGAGCGCGGAAACCGGGCGTTTTTCGGAGCCGGTGAACGCATTGACGAAGACCATCATCTGGGCGATGGCGGTGTTGAAGGAGAGGGACTCGATGTCTTCGCTCACCTTTTTGATTGTGGCATGGAGCACCTTGCGCTGGCCCTTGTCGGGTTCGTCGTGGGAGAGCTGCGCATGGCGCACCCATTCCCCGGCCTGGTTTTCCTCCAGAACGAGACGCCAGACGCGCGCAAGAAAACGCGAGATTCCCTCCACGCCCGCGGTGCTCCACGGCTTCATTTGTTCGAGGGGCCCCATGAACATCTCATAGCAGCGGAAGGCGTCCGCGCCATATGCGCCAATGATGTCGTCGGGATTGACCACGTTGCCACGGCTTTTGGACATCTTTTGTCCGTCCTCGCCGAGGATGAGTCCCTGGTTGACCAGGCGCTGGAAGGGCTCGGGAGTGGAGACGTGTCCCAAGTCGAAAAGCACCTTGTGCCAGAACCGCGCGTAGAGCAGGTGGAGCACCGCGTGCTCGGTTCCGCCCACGTAGAGGTCCACGCCGCCGGGTTTGGGATTTTGGGAGTCTGCGCCCATCCAGTAGCGTTCGGCTTCCTTGCCGATGAACCGGGATGTGTTCTGCGGGTCGCAGTAGCGCAGGTAGTACCAGCAGGAACCCGCCCATTGCGGCATGGTGTTGGTTTCGCGCCGGGCGTTTTCGCTGTAGCGCAGCCATTCCTTCGCTTTCGAGAGGGGCGGTTCGGGAGTGCCTGTGGGTTTGAAATCCTCCATCGAGGGCGGAGTCAGCGGCAGCTCGCTTTCGGGGATGGCCGCGTGGCGCCCGTTTTCCCACACAATCGGAAAAGGTTCGCCCCAGTACCTTTGGCGCGAGAAGAGCCAGTCGCGGAGCTTGTACTGAATGGTTCCCCTGCCGAGGCCGTGTTGTTCGAGCCATTCACGGATCCGGCTTTTGGCCGCGGGGGTTGGCAGGCCGTTGAGGAAATCCGAGTTCACCGAAGTTCCGTCCCCCGTGAAACCCTCCCACGGCGAACCGTCCGGCGCCGCCACCACCTGGCGGACGGGCAGGTTAAACATGCGCGCAAACTCCAGGTCGCGTGCGTCGTGGGCGGGAACCGCCATGATCGCTCCGGTGCCGTATCCGGTGAGCACGTAGTCCGCGATCCACACGGGGATGCGCTCGTTGTTGACGGGATTGATTGCGTAGGCGCCGGTAAAGACGCCGGTTTTGGTTTTTGCGAGGTCGGTGCGTTCCAGATCGCTCTTGGAGCGGCACGCGTCCTGGTATGCCGACACGGCGGCTTTTTGGGGGGCGCTGGTGATTGGGTTTACCAGCGCGTGTTCGGGTGCAAGCACCAGATAGGTTGCGCCAAAGAGCGTGTCGGGGCGGGTGGTGAAAACGCGCACGCGGTGCGGGGTGTTTTCAATCGAGAACTCGACCTCGGCACCTTCGGAGCGGCCGATCCAGTTTCGCTGCAGCAGTTTGATGGATTCCGGCCAGTCGAGTCCGTCCAGATCCGCGATGAGACGGTCTGCGTAGGCGGTGATACGCAGCATCCATTGGCGCATCGGGCGGCGCTCAACTGGATGGCCGCCCACTTCGCTTTTTCCGTCGATGACTTCCTCGTTGGCGAGCACCGTGCCGAGTGCCTCGCACCAGTTGACGGGAACCTCCGCCACGTAGGCCAGACGCACCTCGTCGGGGTTTTCTCCCGTGTAGGTGGAGAGCGGTTCAGCGCGGCCGGTTTTGGGATTAAACCACGTGTGATACAGCTGCAGGAAAATCCACTGGGTCCAGCGGAAGTACGACGGATCGGTGGTGTTGACTTCGCGCTGCCAGTCGTAGGCAAAGCCGATGGTTTTGAGCTGGCGGCGGAAGTTGTCGATGTTTTGCGCCGTGGTGATCGCCGGGTGTTGTCCGGTGCGGATCGCGTACTGTTCGGCAGGCAGACCGAAGGCATCCCATCCCATGGGGTGCAGCACGTTGAAGCCGCACATGCGTTTGAAGCGGCTGAGAATGTCGGTGGCCGTGTAGCCCTCGGGATGGCCCACATGAAGGCCCGCGCCGCTGGGGTAGGGGAACATGTCCAGCACATAGTACTTGGGCTTGGCGGGATCAAAACCGGGTTCCCCGGGGTTGGGGGCGTGGAAGGATGCGTTTGCGTCCCAGTAGTGCTGCCACTTGGGTTCAAACACGTCGAAAGGATAGGACTTGCGTCTCTCGGAGCTCATCGGATGGGGTGTTGGAAAAAAGCCGAAGGTCCAGTAAAGCAGAACGCAACGTCGCCCGCGAGTGTCACCTCTGCCGCTGAAAACCCCTGCAATGCGTAATCTTCTAATCGCCACCAAAAACGCACATAAAACAGCGGAGTTTCGCGCCGCCCTCGGAGGCGCGTGGAATGTCTCCGACCTGTGCGCTCACCCGCACATTCCGGCTCCGGAGGAAACGGGAAAGACGTTTGCCGAGAATGCCGCGATCAAGGCGCTGAGTGCGGCAAACCAGTTCGCGGGATGGGTTTTGGCCGATGACTCCGGCTTGGAGGTGGATGCGCTCGGGGGTGCTCCGGGAGTGGTTTCAGCGCGCTACGCCGGGCCGGGCGCATCCGATGCAGACAACCGGCGCCGCCTGCTCCAGGCGATGGAGTCCTTTCCCGACGTTGCACAGCGCCGCGCGCGGTTCCGTTGCGTGCTTGCCCTTGCAGAAACCGGCGAGGTTCGGGAAGTTTTCCACGGGGTATGCGAAGGACATATTCTGGCGGTCGAAAGCGGCTCCGGGGGGTTTGGTTATGATTCCTTGTTTGTTCCCGAGGGGTATGCGGAGTCGTTCGGGGTGTTGCCTCTTGAGGTCAAGAACCGTCTCAGCCATCGTGCGCGGGCTGTGTCTGCGTTGATTGCGTGGATGCAGTCTCAAGCCTGAGGCGGCAGTCGGTTGCGGTGCGCGCCGCCCCGGCCCGGAATGGAGGGAAAACGATTGCGCCGGCGTCCGGAGAGCGTCGAGGCCGTGATTTATCTCCGGCGGAAGGTTACCTGGTTTTCCAGACTTTGACGTCATCCACCCACACCGAGCTGGGTACCAGAAAGCTGAACCAGCGCTTCACCGGATGCGCGAAACCCTCCGAGCGGTGGTGGGCGACTACTTTTCCGTTCAGACTCAGG
>JBILWF010000144.1:0-6353 GCA_044370075.1 Chthoniobacteraceae bacterium
CGCCCCCACGAACAGCCCGGACGGCGCCAGCCCAAAAAGCATCACGCCGATGGCCAGTCCGGGCAGTAGCGAATGGGAAAGGGAGTCCGCCATCAACGCCATGCGGCGCAACACCACAAAGGTGCCCAGAAAGCCGTTGAGAAAGCCGATGAGCACGCAGGCCATCAGGGCCCGCTGCATGAAGGCGTGTTGAAATGGCTCAAACAGGAAGTCCATGGCTGACACCGGAAAACACGCGCATCCCGTACGTGCGCTCCAAATTTTGACGGGTGAACACCCGGCTTGTTTCACCCTCGGCAATCAGCTCGCCGTTGATGAAAAGAACCCGGTCGAAAATCTCCTGAACGTTCGAGAGGTCGTGGTGGGAAATCAGGATGAGCTTGCCCTGGTTGCGCAGTTCGCGCAGCACCTGCTTGAGCCCTTCCATGCTGGGCTGGTCCAGGCCGGTAAAGGGTTCGTCCAACAGCAGCACATGGGCCTCCTGCGCGAGTGCACGCGCCAGAAAAACACGCTGCTGCTGTCCCCCGGAGAGAGCCGAAATCTGGCGGTCCTGAAGGGGCGTCAGCTTCATGGCCTCCAACGCGGATTCCACCGCGTCCCGGTCTTCGTTCCCAAAACGACGCCACCAGCGCAGCCGCAAATAGCGCCCCATCTCCACCACCCCGCGCACGGTTGTGGGAAAATCCCAGTCCACCATCTCGCGCTGGGGGAGATAGGCAAATTCGCGCGTGGGTCCGTGCACCTCCGTCCCGTGAAAACACACCACGCCGCTTTCCCGCTCCACGAGCCCTGCGAGCGCCTTGAGCAGCGTCGATTTGCCGGCTCCGTTTGGCCCCAACACCGCCATGCTCTGGCCGCACGCCACCGAAAAACTCAGGTGATGGACCGCAGGAATCCGGCGGTAACTCACGGTCAAATCGCGAACTTCGAGGGAATGCGTGCTCACGGGAAAGGCAGGATGGTTTCCAGAACCGCCTCCCCCCATGCGGTGCGATCCAGCTCCGTTCCATCGGGAGCGGTCAGCTGAATCCGCAAGGCCCCCGGCCCGCTGCCCACCCACTCCACGCGCGCCGCCAGCTCGATGCCCTCTGGCGGGAAGGGCAGTTGCAAAACAAACTTTTGCGCGGCAGACGGCGCCTCCGCGCTCCAAACCACTTTTCCGAGATGCCGCAGTTCAGCCCGTTTTGCGGGCGCGGAAAAAGTCACCTGCACCGGAATGGAGGCCTTGTCCCGCGAGGCTGTTTCGGCGCCCTGCTGCATGCGGTCGGGTTGCGGGAGGGATTCGGTTCCGGGCTGCACTGTCTTGTCTGCCGGGGTGTCCGGCGGGCCGTCACCCGGGGTACGGGTCACCGCGCGCAGTCCCCAGCCCAATGCCAGCAGCACGCACAACACCACCAGCGCCCGCATTAAAGGGGAGCCCCGCACGCTATTTCAGAGCCTCCACCAGCGTGTTAACGTTGTGCCGGAACATACCCGCATACGTGGATGCCCCGCCCGTCCCGAGGCCGTCGGCCCAGAGTTGACCGCCCAGTTTGGCGCCTGTGCCTGAAGTCATCTCGCGCAGAACCTTCGGATTGACCGCATCCTGAGCAAAGACGGCCTTCACCTTCTGTTGCCGGATCACGTTCAAAAGGTCCGCGACCTTTTTGGAGGCCGGTTGGTCCGACTCGCTCAACCCCTCCACGGCGTACACCGTAAAGCCGAACTCCTTTGCGAAATACTGGAACGCCTCGTGGGAGGTTACCAGCTTACGACGGTCGCGCGGCAGTTCGGCAATCCGCGCACGCGCCCACTGCTGCAGGTCTCCCAGTTCCTTTTCGTACAGCGCAGCGTTCGTCTCAAAGGAAGCCTTCTGCTCCGGGCGCAGACGTGCCAGTTCGTCGCGTACAATCCGGGCACTACGGCGCATATTTTCAATGCTGTGCCACCAGTGCGGGTCCTCGACCTTTTCGTGTTTGTGCTCCGCCGGATGTTTGTGGTGATCGTGCCCTCCCTTCTCTTCCTGCATCCACAGGGTGGGCAGTTGATCCCCCACCTCCAGAACCCGCACCCGCCCGCCGGTGGCTTCGCGCAGTTTGCCCACATATCCCTCCATGTGCTTGGCGGACAGCAGGACCAGATCGGCCGCCGCAACCGCTTTCAAATCCGAGGGACGCGGCTCGAACTCATGGGGATCGGCACCCACGGGCACATGACCGGTGACGCGCACCTGGTTGCCACCGACCTTTTGGGCCACCTCGGTCAGGATCGTGGAGAAAACGGATATTTTGAGAACCTCGGCTGCGGGACAAAAAATGCCTCCCAAAATCAACAGCATCAGGCTTAAAAGCGCTTTTTTCATGCTTCCGGGAGGCTCGGGTAAAGCTTCGCTTGTTGCAAGTCAAATGCAGAAGGATGGAGGGGCGGTGAGGGACCGCCTATCACAAAATCAGGGTCTGCTCGGACTGCCTTCCGCATTCCCCTTCAGGTTGACTCCGTTGACGGTGGTAATGTGGGAGGGCAGGGGGGGCAACGGAGGCGCCGTGTTACTTTGCTGCGCCTTTCTTCCCAAATGGAAGGAAAGTGCTTTCGGAAAATACCTTCCATTCGGCCTCCAAGATCTCCGTCGTGACATTGGCCCCGTGCACAAGGAGCCCGTACTTCAGACGGAGGGGCATTCCCGGCTCAAAGCGGTAGGGAGCCCGCAACGTGGTGGCAGCCCCCATCCAGCCGTCGTTGCGCACATGAAATTCGACGGGGTGGTTGAGATTTTGTGGATGGTCTAGAAGGGTGATGCCTTCGTCCGTGTCTCCGGAAACGGGGCCGGAGTAGTCTACCCAGCGGGCAGGTTTTCGAAAACAGGCCGCCTCGTTGACGGCGCCCTCCGAGTTAAGGATGCGCCCGCCCCCGTCGTGTACGCCGATGGTTTTAGCCATGCGCACGCCGATAAACCCGAATCCTTCGGTTCCGGCTACCAGCGGTTCCGCGGTTGTTTCCAGCTCCGACTCGAGGTCGATTCGCCACCGGGAATCGGAGCGGGTTGTCAGACGGATCCGGCGTTTTTCGCGCAAAATGGACGCTCCGGCCGCGGAGGTCCATTCCATGTCCGCTTCCAAAAAAGCGGATGTTTCTCCGTCCTCGAGCCGGGTGATTCTGCGCGTCTGGATCATTCCGCCGGTGTCGCTCCAGAAGGAGTCTCCACCCACGTTGTGATGCGAAATCCAGACTGAATTATGGTGCGAATGCGACACGGGGTCGTGGGGGTGGCCCATGCGGGTGAGCGGAATGCCGGAGGGCCCCAGAAGTGGAAACAAAAACGGGCGGCGCATGCCGTTTGCCCCCGCGTCAAAACCGAGCACGGTTTTTCCCGCGATTTGAAACTCCGCGCCCAGTCGTGGTTGCGGGAGAACCTGGATGAGGGGAGGGATTTTTCTCGCGGGGATTGACTGCGGGGTTTGCGCATGCAGCCCGGGGTTGAACCCAATGAAGAGGCACCCCAGCGCGAGCCATGCACCCGTGCGTCGGAGTGCGCGTTCTGTCATGAGCGGATTCAGAGGGGATGGAGCGGCGGCCGGCCTAAACTTTTGGTTCCCACCCGGGACGGTACCTGCGCGTCCAGAGCGCCTCGCCAGCGGGGTGATTAATCAGGGCGCCGGTCTCTGGATCGCACTGCACCATGGAGCGGGTACGGTAAGCGATGTTCGCGAGATGGCAGGTCAGTGTGCTAATCTGCCCCTCATCGATCGGGCTGTTGAGCTGTGCATTGCCCCGGATCGATTCGAGAAAATTGCCCACGTGCGCCGTGTCTCCGCTCTCCGCGGACTTGCCCTCGGAGATTTTTTCCCCCTTGGGGTCCAGCAGAATCCACGCGTTGCGACTGACCACAAATGTTCCCTTCTCCCCGTAAAAAACGCATTCCCCCAGCGGCTTTTCGGCACTGCGGGGAAAACAGCTGCTCTGGACCCACTCCATGGCGCAGTGACCGAAATCAAACACGGCGTTTCCGGTGTCCGGCGTTTCCTGCGCGTCTTCCTGCCAGTAGCGCCCTCCGAGGTAGGTGATGCGGTGCGGAAAACGCACCTGAAGGCCCCAGCGCAGTACATCCAGCATATGGATGCCGTTGTTGCCCATCTCGCCGTTGCCCCAGTGCCACAGCCAGTGCCAGTCGTAGTGTACGTAATCGCGGATGTTCCGCGCTGGATCCGGAGTCACCGGTCCCTGCCAGAGATCCAAATCCAGGCCCTCCGGTGCACCATTTTGTTTTCTGCCGATTTTTCCACGGCCCGCGTAGTAAAAGCAGCGCGCGTAGCGGACTTTCCCAATGATCCCGCCATGGAGTTGCGCAATCGCCTCGCGGGACCACGTGCGCCTTTGGTTGCCCATCTGCACCAAAAGACCGGTTTTTTTCTGGGCGGCCACCAGCAGGTTGGCTTCCGACGGCGCGCTGCTTCCGGGCTTTTCAACGTACACATGCTTGCCTGACTGCAGCGCGAGAACGGCCGCGGGTGTATGCCAAAAATTCGGGGTCGCGATGAAGATGGCGTCGATGCTTTTGTCCTCCAAAAACCTGCGAAAATCGGTCTCTCCTCGGCAGGCTTCGGTTTGCTTTGCGGACACGGCTTTGAGCCCGGAGGCGAGGCGCACGGGATCGACCTCCGCCAGACCCGCGATCTCCGTATCCGGGAGATTCAGCAGGGCGGATACATGGGCCATGCCCCGGCCCAGCGCCACCACGGCGACGCGGATTTTGCGATTGGCTGCAGTCGCCGCGCGCCCGAGGGCGGGGTTGAGCGTTGTGGGAAGGGTGGAGGCGAGTCCGAGGGCGGCGGCACGCCCGATTGCCTGGCGGCGGGTGATGTTCATCGGGGAGGGTTGGGGGGGGATCTGCGGTTCCGTTGAGGCTTCAGCTTACGGCGCTTCCGCGAGAATCAAGTCCAAACACGAGGATCGTCCCGTGTTTGCCCTCCTTCCGGCGGATGGACGGGATCACCGCGGCGGCCCGCAAGTTTTTCAAAGGTTGTTGTTGGGGTTCGCGAGCCGGAGATGGCAGACTCCGCGAAATCCCTCCGTTCGCGTGTTCCCCCAATCGCCCCGGTCGTTGGTATTCTTCCTGCGCGCTGCATGCACTTTCAGCGTGCTTTTTTGGTTTGGGATCGACCCCGCCAGCCGTGGGTGGGGTGCCGTACCTCCAAAGAAGACCAATTTTGTAGTGATTCTTGCGCAGGACTTGGGTTTTTCGGATCTGGGTTGTTACGGGGGGGAGATGGAGACCCCCTACGTGGATTACCTTGCTTCCAAGGGATTGCGCTTCACGCAGGCCTACCGTGACTCGGGCACGGGAACTGTGGAGGCCGCCCTGCTGACGGGGTTTTATCCGCGGCATCTTTTCGGGGAGAAACCTGCGGAGCAATCCGCGTCCGAAGCGGCGGCCCCCCTGTGGCCCGCGTGGGCAACCACCCTGCCTGAAGCTCTCAGAACCAGCGGTTACCGCTGCTACCATTCCGGGGCGTGGGATTTGGCGGGCTCTCCGCGGGAGGGCGGTTTTGATCGGTCCTACACGCTTTTGGCCGATGGTTCCGTTCGTGCGGAGGAAGGTGCGGAGCGGCCCGGTGAGCCGGCGGCCTCGCCCCGGGAGGGGGTTTCCGAGCAATTGTGCGGGTTTCTGCGGGCGCATGCGGAGCAGACACCGGGAAAACCTTTTTTCGCGCTGGCAACCTTCGGAGAAACCCCCGCTGCGGACCCCGCGTTGACTCGACCGCGGGAGGAACCGGGGCGCTTTGATGCAGGGAGGGAAGCGGTGTGTCAGGAGCGGCTCGAGAGGCTTTGGGCGATGGGGATGCTTTTAAATGCCGAACTCCCCAAGGTGCTCCCGGCAGTCTCCGGTGCGGACCGTTTGCAGCGGCCGGGTGTCCGCCCTTCGGAGTTCCAGAGGCGCATGGCGCTTCAGGCGGCACGGGTCGAGCACATGGACCGTCAGGTGGGGCGCATTTTGGAGCAGATTAAGGCGCTGGGACTTTGGGAGCAGACGGCTGTTTTTTTTCTGAGTGAATCCAGGGTGTGTGCGCCGGGGGCGGCGGGAGAATCCGCCGGGCTGGTGCCGATGCATGCACCTCTGAGGGAGTCTGCCTGCGGCCTGCACGAGGCGGGAATCGCGACGCCCCTCGTGGTACACTGGCCCGCGGGGATCCGTGGCCGGGGGGAGACGCGGGAGCCGTTTGTGCATGTGGTGGATCTTGCGCCCACGCTAATGAAGATTGCGGGTGTGCCGTGGCCGAAAAAGGCGGGGGCGGCGGTGGTTCCCGTTGGGGATGGGGTGGATTTGACACCGCTTATCCGGGAAGGCAAGCCGCTGGGGCATCGGGTTTTGTGGTGGG
>JBILWF010000145.1:0-6345 GCA_044370075.1 Chthoniobacteraceae bacterium
GTTCCGCCCACATCAATGCCCAACGCGTACTTCATCGTCTCAAAGGCCCTCGCTGACTTCCCAGCCTCCGTCCACGGCCAAAATTTGCCCCGTCGCAAACCGGGATTCATCGGAAAGAAAATACACCGCCGCCCCGTCGTAGTCCGAAGGATGCCCGATTCGGCCCCCGTCGAGGGGTTGCTTTCGCGCAGCAAACGCGCTGATTTCGGGATCCTGCGCCGCCCGCTGCGCCATGGGTGTTTGAACAAGCCCCGGTGCGAGGCAGTTGATGCGGATGTTGTGCGGCGCATAGTAGGCAGCCGTCGAACGGGTGAATCCTGCAATGGCCGCCTTGGCCGCCGCATACGCGTGCGTCGCGAAATGCTGCGGCGAGGGGGACCAGCCAAGCACCGAGCCCATGTGGAGAATACTTCCCCCGGAGCCTTGGGCCATAAACTGCCGCACCGCCGCACGGCTCGAATAGACGAGTCCGTGCAGATTCAGTTCGAGTGTGGCGCTCAATCCCTCGTCGGTGAGTTCGTGCAGGGGACCATCGCCCATGCGCCGGCCGCTGCCCCCCGCCACGTGATACAACCCGTGAAAACCGCCGAATGCCTCAATCGCCTCCCGGATCGCACGGGGGGCGGTGTCGCTTTGTGTGGCGTCTGCAGCCAGCACCCGGGCATCGGGACCGAGTGCGGAGGCCGCCGCGGCTGCACTCTGCGAATTGCGCCCCACCACCACCACGCGGGCCCCCTCGCGCACAAAAGCGCCTGCGGCAGACAGACCGAGCCCGGTGGTACCACCGACCACGACAAGGACCTTGCCTGCGAGACGCGAATTCATGCTTTCAGAAATGTGGGCTCCGGCGCATCGCGACGCCATTTTTATAATACCAATTACAATACAAACTGGTATGATAACTCGGGGTCCAATCACCCGCCCTGCAGGCGGCGTGCTTTTTGCATCCTCTCCCCTTTTTTGTCCATGGCACGCCCCGTCACCGAACGCATCCAAAACATTCGCAATGAATTGGAATTGCGCCTCCGGAACGACCCGATGCGCCCCGGCGAGCGCTTTTTTTCCAACCGCAGTGTCTCCCAAAAGTACGGCATCAGCTACCAGACCGCCCACCGCCTCCTGCGCGCGCTCGAGGATCAGGGACTGCTCCGGCGCGACCGCTCCTCGGGCACTTACGTTGCGGGCGGCATCACCCTGCGGCGTGTGGAACTGTGTTTCCACACGCGGGCCCGCGAGCCAGACAGTTTTGGCGCACGCCTGCTCGCTCTTGTCAACGGGGCGCTTCAAACAACCGGGCTCGCCGCGCGCACAACCTGGATCAAAGGCCCGCATGCGGTTCCGGCGGATGTGTATCCAATTTTGTGGGAGGCGGGCGGTCCCGAAGGTGTGCGCTTTGAGGGGGCGCATCACTTCGGTCTCATCCTGAATGACCGTCCCCCGCCCGGGCTGCGGAGCAGCTTTCTGGACAGCCTATCCACCGATGATTACTCCGGCGGCGCCGCAGCCGCGGAGTTGCTCCTCGACCGGGGGCTCAAGCCGCGCCATCTCGCCGTTTTGGGCGGTCCCCGCGGCGACGGACGCAGCGATGCGCGCATCCGGGGGTTTCTTTCCGTGGTGCGGAAGGTCTCTGTCACCCACGCCTCGACGTGGTTTTACGAGGATGGACTGCGGGCGGCTCCCCGGGTTTTGCGCGAATCACCCCGCGGCGTTTTTTGCATGAACGACCGTCTTGCAGCTGCACTTCAGGACTTTACCGCGGCGCGGAGCGAGGGGCATAAACCGCGGATCGTGGGCTACGATGATGCGCCCATCGCACTGGCGCGCAGGCTGACGACCATCGCCATTCCCTGGGAGGAGATTGCGCAGGGGGCTGCGATGCTCGCCCTTGCGCGGATCCGCGGCGACACCAGCCCGGCCCGGGCACAGATTTTCAGCCCCCGCCCGCTGATTCGTTGGGAGGAAGGGATACCCTAAATCACTTTAGGGTGCCTCGAGGCGGCGCCTCACCCTCGGGGCACCGTGTGTCTCAGGGCCCCGGAGCCTGCGCGGCTCCTCCTGCGGGCGTGCCCGGATTTCCGCCGGAATTTTTCCACAGGGAGGGGATTGCCCATTCATCCCGTGGAAAGAGATCCGTGTTGGTGTCCGTGAATTGCGATCGATCGACGGCGGGAGTGCAAACCTGGATGGAGCTTGCCAGTGCGGAGAGCTGCTGGAGGAGGGATTCGACGGGGAGGCCCGCCCGTTGAAAATGGGTCACAAACCCGGGGCTTTTGAGCAGACCCTCCATTTTTGCGGCATCAAGCCGGAGTGGTTCCATTGAACCCACGCCAACCAACCCGCCAAACACCGTGGTGTAGGGGAAGACCTTTGCCATTGTGTGCACCACCCGCGTAGTGGGCAACCATGTCACGGCGATCCCACCCGGGCGCAGACGGGATCGCAAAAGATCAAAATACTCTTCCGAGTAGAGACTTCCGGCATGCGCGCTGGTCGGCCTCAGGGCATCGGCCTCCACAATATCAAAGCCATCGCGGTCACAAAACAGGAGTCGGCGACCATCCCCCTCGTGCAGGCGAACCCGGGGATCCCTCAGGAGGGCACTGGCCGCATCCAGGGAGGCATCGCCTGCCGCTGCCGCGAGGGTGCGCCTTTGACCGGACACAATCTCGGCACACCACACCTCCCGGATCGAATCGCGCGCCAGAAGCGCATACAGCGTGTCACCAGATCCAAGGCCAATCACGGCGGCCCGCTGCGGATTTTCATGCAGCAACACGGGCAACACGCCGAGAAGGGTGTGGATTCCGCCATACGGGATCCAACTTTGGCCAATGCCGTTACAGAACACCGAGATTCTTCCTGCGGGATCATCCCTTTTGAGAACCGAAACTCCGGAGGCATCCTCCGAGATCCAGAAGTTCTTTCCCGAGGATCCATGCACGCCACTCCAAAGCGCTCTCTGATCAGGCAGGAAAAGCACAAGCAACCCACCGGCTCCCAGTGCCGCGGTGCGCATCCAACCCCGGGCTGCAGCTGCAATCAGCCCCGCACCAATGGTCGCCAAAAAACGAAACACAAGCGCACTTCCCCCCAGCGGAAGAAGGATGCCGAAAACACCCAAAGCACCCGCAATGCTGCCCGCCATGTTGGCGGCCTGAAGAGCCCCGACCCGGGCGGACAAGGGAGAGGCCCCGGAAAAGACCGCTCTCTGCATGAGTACGAAACTCCAGCCCATGAGAAGGGCCGGTGGAAGCATCACAACGCAAGGAACCCCGACGTGAAACAAACCATGCACCCATAGCTCGGATGCCTGATCAAGCGGCACGCGCCCGTTCCACCATCCCGCAAGCAGCTGGCACGCCGTCTGAGCATCAACCGGCTCATAGCCTTCCAAGTACGCGAGAAAGCGCGTTCGCCTCAAGCACGCCAACACAAGAGGAACTCCTGCGGATGCGTACACCGCCGCCCATCCCTGAATCCCCAGAAGCCGTGCCCAGCTCTGTTTCGCGGGGTTCGCACGGCACGCCCCCCAGGCCGCACCCAGGCCGTTTCCGAGAAGGTAAATACTCAGAAACGTCCCTACGGTGTGGGCAGATGCTTTGGCGAGCGCCCCCAGAACTCGAAACCACGCCAACTCGGCGCCGATGAACACAAAACCGGAGAGGAAAAAAGCCGTCAGGTAAGGCAGGAGCCTCCACTCCCTCGAAGTGGATTCCGGAGCTTGCGCCAGAGAAGCCGCGTTCCCTCCTGCCGAAGGCGAGATTATCGCCAAACACCCGCAGAGTGCGTGAACCAACGCCGCCACCTTTAGACCAAAAGGTATTCCCCCCACGGGCAGCAATGCCCAGGTAGCCGCCAGACCGCCCGCCGCGGCGCCGAGCGTGTTCACCCCGTAAAGAAAACACACAGAGTAAACTCCGCCCAGGCCGCTCCCTCGAAGAGCACGGACGAGCAGAGGCAGCGACATGCCCATGAAAAACGTCGGAACAAGCAAACACCCAAACAACACTGCGATTCTCCATCCGCTGGATGCCAGGTGCAGTGAAAAGGACGAATTCATCAAAAACCCAAAGACCCGCGGGCTTGCCATTGCACAAGCAGCGATGCCCAACTCGGCCACAACAAAGCCCAGAATGCACCCCCGCACGGAAAGGCGATCAGCAATTTTTCCCCCAAGGGCGCTCCCGACTCCAAGCCCCGCCATGAAAGCGCATAAAACAAGGGTCATTGCGCGGACATCGCCGCCGGCAAACAACACGAGCATCCGCTGCCAGGCGAGCTGCTCCACCAGAGCCGCTGCGCCGCTCAAAAAGAACACAGACGGTAAAAGGACCTCGGCGCGCATGCATCTTGCCGGCGCGGGCGGTCCGCAACCGGCACGTGTCTTTAAGCAGACACCAGGCCAGGCGCACATCGGTGGCAACCCCTGAGCTGCGCTCCGTGCCGGATCGCGTTTCCGACTTTCTGTCAGAATCTTCCTCCGTTTTTTAAATGCCGCCGGTTTCCCAACCCGGCCAAACCAACGCCGGCAGTTTCCTTCTCGTGTCTGGAGATTGTTTGGAGAAACATCAGCGTTTGGACACCCCCTCACCCCCATGAATAACTGCCCACCCCGCCGGCTTGTCTGGTTGCTGCTTGTGCTGATAGCGAGCGGACTGCCCGCGATGTACGGCACGTCTCCACGCCCGAACATCGTAGTATTTCTGGTCGATGACATGGGCATCATGGACACCTCGGTTCCCTTTCTCACCGATGCCGAGGGCCGCCCAAAGGCGTATCCTCTCAACGGCTTTTATCACACGCCGAACATGGCGCGTCTGGCAGAGCGCGGGATCCGCTTCAACCAGTTTTGCGCGATGAGCGTCTGTTCTCCGACACGCATTTCGTTGCTGACCGGCCAGAACGCCGCGCGCCATCACACCACCAACTGGATTCATCCGGAAGCCGACAATGGCGGCCCCGGTTCACCCCGCGAATGGAATTGGAAAGGGTTGCGCCCCGGCGATGTCACCCTCCCGGGACTGCTGCGCGCCTCGGGCTACCGCACGATTCACGTGGGCAAGGGGCACTTTGCCCCGGCATCCGAACCCGGCTCGGATCCGGCGGTTCTCGGATTCGACGTCAATGTGGGCGGCAGTTCCATTGGGCCACCCGGGAGCTATTATGGCGAAAATGGATACGGCGCAGCGGGCAAAGGCGGGACGAAGGGCGGGAACCGACCCGTGCCGGGACTCGGGAAATATCACGGAACGGAAACCTTTTTAAGCGAGGCGTTGACCCTGGAGGCCAAGGCGCACGTGAGCGGGGCCGTGCAGGAACGAAAACCTTTTTTCCTCTACATGGCCCACTATGCGGTGCACGCGCCCTTTCAAAGCGACAGGCGTTTTGCGCAGCGGTACGCGGATTCGGGAAAACCAACCGCCGCGCAGGCTTTTGCAACCCTTGTGGAAGGTATGGACAAATCGCTCGGTGATTTGCTCGACCATTTGGAAACCCTCGGTGTTGCCGAAGACACCCTCTTCCTTTTTTTGGGCGACAACGGTTCCGACGCTCCGCTCGGGCACGAACACCAGATTGCCTGCGCGGAGCCGTTGCGCGGCAAAAAAGGCTCCCATTACGAAGGCGGCATGCGCGTGCCGTTCATCGCTGCGTGGGCAAGGCCTTCGGAAAAAAACCCTCTCCAGCAGCGCCTTCCGATTGCAGCGGGAGGCATTCAAACCCAGCAGGCTGCGGTGATGGACCTCTTTCCAACCATCCTGCGCACCGCGGCAGTCACGACACCCGCCGCCCACACCGTGGACGGTGTTGCGCTGGATTCGCTGCTGACTGGAAAGCCCGATTCCACGCGAAGCGAGACCTTCCTGATGCACTATCCCCACCGTCCCCACCGGAGCAGTCATTTCACGGCGTACCGCGAGGGTGGTTGGAAGGTCGTGTACCACTACTTTCCAGACGCGCAGTCGGGCGGTGCGCGCTACCAGCTTTTTCACCTCGCGGAAGATCCCTTTGAGCAGCACGACCTCGCCCCGGAAATGCCCGGCAAATTAAAGCAACTCATGCAGCGGATGGCAGCCTCGCTGGTCGGGCACGGAGCACAGTACCCGGTTTCGGCCTCGGACGGATCGCCGCTTCGGCCGGAAATTCCGTGAGCGGTGCACCCCTCTATCTAAAACATTTCCGTACCCCCCCGGCATTCCGACTGCGGCCCTCTTTCACACTCTGACACCCCGAACCATGACGCACACCCCCCCCTTTTCGCAGGGAACACAAAAGAGCCTCGTGTTGACACTCACGGCTGCATTCCTCGGATGGCTTCTGGATGGATTTGAGCTGGCTCTATTTCCC
>JBILWF010000146.1:0-6341 GCA_044370075.1 Chthoniobacteraceae bacterium
GGGCCGTGCTGCCGCCGAATGCGGAGCGCGCCAGCTGCGGGTCTTCGCCGGCTTCACGCCCCTTTCGGCCATGACCGAGCCCATCTGGAGCCGGCTGCTCTCGGCCCTGATCACCTGCGACGAGGAGCTTCAAAAACTCGGTTTGACGCTCGCCATTGAAACCCACGGAGCGCTTCGCTTCGAAGCAGACGGGTCCGCCATCCACAGCCCAACGGTGACGACGGACCGGAGCGGGTTGAGCCGCCTGCTGGGGGAGTTGCCCGGGAGAATCGGTTTTAACTATGATCCGGGCAACATTCGCGCCGCACACCCAGACGATCCCCGCCTGGCCGTGGATCTGCTCGCGGGCCGCATCACCTACTGCCACCTCAAGGATTGGGTGCGCGCCGGGGCGGGTTGGCAGGCGGTTGCGGTGGGAGACGCGGCGGACGGAATCGACTTTGCGCAACTCCTCCCAAAAACGGGCTTTGAAGGCACCTACCTCATCGAATACGAGCCTCTGGGGGACACCGTGGAAGGAATAGCCAGGAGCTTGGAGCATCTGCGGGCGGCCGGGTTTCGGCTGCAGTTTTAATCCGGGACAAATCGCGGAAAGAGGGTCGCGGAGCTCGAAGCGGTGACGGAGGCGGGCGGCTTGAGGTTTCTGCACATTTCCCCGAGTAAATCGTGAGAGGAAGGAAGTTTTCTCTCGTGAACCTTCCCGAGTGTGCTACAGTCAACACCCTATGGCGATCCAGAAAAGGACAGCATTTTCGCGCCGTTTGCCCGACTTAGTCACTGAAGAGCTGGCAGCGGTGCTCTCCTCACGTAGCAGCTACGAGTTCAAGGACCTTTTTGAAAAGGTCTACGAGAGGCTCAAGGCGCGTAACGCAGCAAGTGGCGGAGAGGAAATGCTCCGCCTGAGAGCATATGAGAAACTCCAAAACCTTGTCTCCCGAGGCATGGTGAAAAAGGATGTAAAAAAATACAAGGGAATCCCCAAGCAGCTCGCGACGCTTCAAACTACGCCGCCGCCGCTTCCTGCACCCCAACCCGTCGGGGCATAGGATTCAAAGTCGGCGCCCGTAGATTTTTTTCAAACTCTCAAACCAGACCGGAGGTGGACCAGATTTCCGCCCCGGTCTTTTTGTTTGCACACATTTTTGGGGCCCCTCCGGGTTCGGAGCGCTGACACGCCGTGCACGGCATGAGGTGACGGTCCGGAAGGTGGTCTCGTGCTCGGCTCACACCGGCGCATGATCCCGTCCCCCGGCGGACCGCCTCTCCGCTGCCCGGAGCCCCTGAGCGATCAGGAAGGCGAGACATCGCATGCCGTCTTCCGCCCGCTTAGCGGATCACGCGCCCCATCTTTCGAGGGATGGGATTCCTCTGCGCGGGCACCGGCCCCTAGGGCCGAAACCAACCGCGGTTGAATCCAGAGGTAGCTCACGAGACCGGACACGCATTGAAAGATGCTGACCGCAAGCACCAGCAAGGACACCGCCATGGCCTGCGGAGCATCGACCGACACCACCCCGAGGAACAGAATCAGCAGGTAGTCCCGCACACCGATTCCCGCGAAAGTCAGGGGAATGACGTTCGCAGTGAGAATGATGGGCACGAAGCCGCACCAGGTGAAAAGGGATACATCGACCCCCACGGCTCGTCCGCAGAAGTAATACAAGCCGCAGAGCAACAACTGTGTGGCAATCGCCCCCGCGAGAACGGCTGCGAAAACATGACGGGCCAGCAAAACCCGCTCCAAATTCGCGAACCACGCGTCCATGCTTGTTCCACCGGGCAAGCGCGCCAGCACCGGACGAACCGCGGCACGCAGTCGCCCAACCGGAACGCACGCAAGGAGAATCACCCCCGCAACGGCGCCCAGTGCTGCGGCCAGCATTCCAGCCGACAGCAGGCGGGTTTGAAACCCTCCGCCTTGAAGCAGTTCCCAGTGCCGGGGCATCGCAAAGAGCGCCAGAAAAAGAAGGCCGAGAAGGGCCGCGATGCGATCGGCAAAAACACTGGTGAAAATCACACTGACGGGCTTGCCGGACACCCGCGCTATGGAAGTGGTACGCACAAAGTCCTCGCCGAGAGACCCGGGCAACACGAGGCCAAAGAGTTGCCCCACATGAACAGTGGCCATCAAGACGGGCACGGGGAGTGTGATTCCATACACGCGCAGAAGCTGTTGCCAGCGCCATCCCACGACAGGCAGCGCACAAAATCCCAGAAAAACCGCCGCCGCAACGTCTCCCGTGCGCGCAGCTTTGACAGCACTCCAAACGTGCCCCACGTCCACGCGCGACAGCAACCACCCGAGAATGCCCCCCGCAACGGCCAGCTTGAGAAGGAGCCCGGCCAGGGCGCGAAATTTCTGGGTCATGCCTTTCATGGATGGGCGCGTTAGGGAGGAGCTCCGGCGCTCATTCCGGACAACCGCCGGCAGGAATGCGCAGGGAACCCATACATGCCGCGTTGCGACACCCGGCACACGCCCCGGGCAAGACGCCCCATCTTCAACACGTCCGATCGCGGAGTCTCTTGCATACCGTGGGAGGTTTTTCGAATGGGAAGCGTCCTGCGCGCCATCACGAATTTTTGCGCACGTAAACGCGCACCGGCGCACGGTTGGGGGCGGTCTGTACCTCCTGAACGAGCGTGTATTCGTTCCTTACCCAGGAGGCCAGTTCCGGGAGCATTTCATGGCGTGCGGCGGCTCCGGGGGGCCAGGAATGCCACCGAAACTCATCGATGGCATCCACAAACAACTTTGGACGGTCTTTTTTCAAATCCTGCAAAAACAACTCCCGGTGCCGGTTGTAATTGGGAGAAGGGTCGGCGAGGTAGGTGGTTCCAATAAAACGCGTGGAGGGACGAATTCCCGTAAAGGCATGCAGTTTGTTGTTCCAACCCCAAATCATCATCGAGTCTCCGGGCTGAGCGTATCGTTGAAGCACGGGCACCACCGCGTTGGTTTCAGCTCCCCAGTCATCCAACAGGCGTGAATTACGCACGTAATCGCCAATCGCATGGACGGCTTGTGAGAAAAGGATCAATCCCAACGAACCGACCGCTATGTATTTGCGGATTCCCGGAGCCGCGGACTCCCGCTCCTCGCCGAGAAACCCGCGCAAAGCCCACCCCAGCAGGTAGCTGACGGGAACGACCATAAGCAGCAAGTAATGCGGAAACGGAAACCCGCTGCGCAACACCGAGAAAATGACCACGCCAAAATACACGCCCAAAGCCGTGAAGCCCGCAGCCCACGTTTGTTTGTCGCGTCCGGGGCGCGCCATAAGTCCCGCAGCAAGGCTGGCCAGCATGGCGAAGACCAGATACACGCCAAACGCCGGATTCCCTTCCAAAAAGAATGTGAGCGCAGGAACCCGCTGTGCGGCGTTTTGATAGCTAGCCCCGCAAAAAATGTAGAAGTTCAAGAACTCCGGCCATGCCCCGGCAAAGATCACGGGAAGAAGGATGAGCGCCGGAACGCTCAAGCCCCCCGCGCAAAGCAAAACGGCCTCCCGGAGCAGCACGTCCCCGCGGTCCCGATGCCGGATGGAAAGCATTCCTGCACAGAAAATAAACATCACAACGGCGGAGGGTGCTGCCTGCAGTTTGGAAAACGGCATAGCCCCGAGCAAAAAGCCCGCACAATACAAAGCGGAGGCTGCGGATCCGTTCCAGTAGCGGAGTGCAAAATAGACCGCCCAGACACCCATTGCCATGGGGAGGTACTCCATGGCAAAAGTCACAAAATCGAAGTTCAGCGAAGTAAGCAGCAGCGTAAAAGCCGGCATGGCTGCCAGCAGGGCAAAGCGATTCCCGAGCATTTCGCGCAGACTCAAAACCAGTCCGGAGATCGAAGCAAAAACCAGCAGCAGAGCCGTAACACGCAGGGTGAGGTAGGAAAGTTTCATCCCAAGCAAGGGCGCCCACAACACCACCCAGCTTGAAAGCGGTCCGCAAGTGATCCCGTCCACGGAGCGCCACGGGATGGGGTCATGCAGGTATTTGAGGGCGAGGGCGATCAAGGTTCCCTCGTCCACGTTAATTTCCCCCGCGTACATCAGACTACGCCAGCGCCACACCGGAAGAGCCACGGCCATGAGCGCACAAAAGACAGCAAATACCGTGCGCCATCCCCGGGCATCCCAACCCTCCTTTCGGAGGGCCGCGTAAAGGGCCAACCCCAGAAGGGAAATCCAAAGTAAAACGGCGAGACTGAGGCGCGCATCCATAAGGGGTGGTTTCAAAGACGCAATGCCTATCAATGACCCACTTGGACCGGTTTGACGAACGGAAATCTCTGTGCGCGGTTCCCACATCCTGTCTTGCCTCGCCCCGCGGATTTCGCAGGGTTGTGCCGTGCGCGAATTCGAAACCCAGTTTTCTTCCCTGTCGGGTTCCCTGCTACTTGCTCATCCGAGTTTGAGGGATCCCAACTTTATGAACACCGTCCTGTTTCTTTCCATGCACGAGGAAGCCGACGGAGCCTTTGGGATGATCTTAAACCGCCCCAGCGGGCGGCGTCTGAACGAACTGATGCCGGACCGTGATCTGGGAATGCTGGCCATGGCTCCGGTGTATCTGGGGGGGCCCGTGGGGCAGGATCAAATTCTGCTGGCGGCCTTTCGCTGGGATGAAACCGCCGAGATATGGAGCTGGCGGCACGACCTCACCCTCGAATCCGCCCCCGAATTGTTGGAGGAGGAAGGCACCATTTTGCGCGTCTTCGCCGGATATTCCGGCTGGAGCAAAGGCCAGTTGGAAAAAGAACTACGCCACAACACCTGGGTGGTTCACACCCCGGACGCTGCACTGCTGGATCCAGACGCCAACGGCGTGGAGTTGTGGCGCACCCTGGTGCGTTCGCACGGCCCAATGTTGCGCTTTCTTACCGACATTCCGGACAACCTCGGCCTGAATTAAACCGACATGCGACTCATCGACGGAAAAGCCATTGCCGCAAAGATTCAAAACGAAACCCGCGCCACCGTGGACGCGCTTCGCGCCAGAGGAATTACACCGGGGCTCGCCGTGGTGCTGGTTGGGGAGGATCCCGCCTCGCAAGCCTACGTGCGCTCCAAAGACCGCACCTGCCGCGAACTGGGCATGTTCAGCCTCAAATACGAGCTGGCCGCATCCACCTCACAGGCCGAACTTCTCGCCCTCGTGCGTTCGCTCAACGCCAATCCCGCAGTACACGGCATCCTGGTGCAATCCCCGCCTCCGGCACACATTGACGAGCGCGCGGTGATTGAGGCGGTGGACCCGCGCAAGGACGTGGATGGATTTCATCCCGTGAACGTGGCCAAGGTTGCTCTGGGGGATCCCGATGCATTTGTTCCGTGCACGCCGCTGGGCTGCCAGCGCCTGCTGATTGAGTCGGGCATCCCCACCGCCGGGGCGCATGCGGTGGTACTCGGCCGTTCCATGATCGTGGGCAAACCCATGGCCCTGCTTCTCATGCAAAAGGGGCCCGGAGGCGACGCCACCGTCACCGTCGCTCATTCCCGCACCCGCGACCTTGCGGCCGTGTGCCGCTCGGCAGACATCCTCATCGCCGCCATCGGCAAACCCCGGTTCGTGACCTCCGATTTTGTCAAGGAGGGCGCCGTGGTCATCGACGTGGGCATCAACCGCATCGCAGATCCCGGTTCCGCAAAGGGTTCGAAACTGGTGGGTGACGTCGACTTCGATGCGGTTGCGCCCAAATGCTCCGCAATCACGCCGGTTCCCGGAGGCGTCGGTCCGATGACCATCGCCATGCTCATGCAGAACACGGTACAGGCGTGTGTGCGGCTGAATGCCTGAGAAAACAGCATGGGCATGTGCCCGCGCGGTACCCCGCCCCCCCGCGCGCGCCTGCTCAGCGGGATGCGGTTGTTGGGAAGCAGCGCACCTGCACCTCCTCGCCTGTCACGGACCCGTACCGATTGGAGGCAACGACCCGGTAGGTACCTTCCGCCCTTCCCCCATAGGTCACAATCTCGAGCGCAGAGGCCCGCGTTCGGATCAGCAGGCGCCCATCCTTGTACCATGCGTACTCAATGGGCCCCGGGCCGGACGCCTGCGTTGAGAGCCGCAGCGTCTCTCCCACACGCAGTCCGCGCGGAGCCACCAGCGGTTGCACAAAAACGGGGGCTGCGGGAAACTCCACAAGAACGGACCGAGATACCGTGGTGCCCGCCGCGTTGGTCGCCTCCAGTTGGTAGGATCCCGCATCCGCGGCTGTTGCTCCCGTGATGCGCAACTCCGAGGAGCCGGCACCGGATACCGTACGCGCTGGCCCGCTCTGGTCGAAAACAGTCACCCCATTGAGTTTCCACGCATAGCGGATGGCATCCTCCACA
>JBILWF010000147.1:0-6322 GCA_044370075.1 Chthoniobacteraceae bacterium
CGCAAACGAGTCGCCCGACGCCAGCAGGATCTCGCGGGCGATGCGATCCCATCCCGCGTTGGAAGCGACCTGCTCCCGAAGCCACGCGTGGAAAAGCCGCACGCTTTTTGCCCCCCGCACGTCGTGATCCCGCTCCCTGCGGTTTTGAAGCAGGTCCGCGAGTTGGAGCGTCCAGTAATCGATCCATGCGGGGCTGGAGAGGAGTTCCTCCACCAATCGTTCCCGCTTGTCCGGCGAGGCATCCGAGAGAAACGCCACAACGCGCTCGGGATCGGGGAGCGCGCCGGTAGCGTCAAGCGCAGCGCGCCGGATGAACGTGGCATCGTCACAGCGCCCCGAGTGGGGAATTCGCAGATCGCGCAATTTTTCGAACACCGGGCTGTCCACCGCGGTGTGGCCGGACGCAAAATCGGAGCGCGAGACATCAGCGGAAAACGGAGTCGAAAACCGCGCGACCTCGACGAGGGATTGGAAATGAACGCGCACCGAACTTTCCCCTGCTCGCAGGGCTTTGGCGGAACCGTCGGAGCTTACCTTGAGGATCGACTCTTCATTGGAGAAAAACTGAGCAAGCCACGTCACATCTTTTCTCGATCCGTCCGGGTAGCGGGCATCGACCCGGAGCTGCACTTCTTCCCCCGGAGCGATCGTCCGGGAGGCGGGAATCACCTCCAAGGCAACCGGCAGGGGTTCGGAGGAGTCGGGCCCCGGAGCGCGGCGGGCAATCCATTCAAGCACGGTGGATTCAAAACGTGACCCCGGGCGAAAGCGCACCCCGCCCTCGTGAGGAAGGCGGCCCGTAGCCTTTTGTACCAGAAGACTTTCCTCGGGAAACGCGAGGTTGATGCGCCGCGAGCGCGACTCTCCCGTGATCCATTCATGGTCCCACTCCGGAGCAAATCCACGCAGGGACAGTCGAAATCCATTTTGACCAGCAAGCTTTCCATGGCATCCCCCGGAGTTGCACCCGGACTTGGTAAGAATCGGCTCGATGTCCTGCAAAAATGAGGGCCCCGAAGCGAATGCATTCACCCAAAGCACCCACCACAGCAAAAACGCCCGAAAACCTACCCGCAGCACATCACGTCCTTTTTCCCAACACCGGAAGTGGTGGACGGGGGTTGCCCGTGCGGGGTTGCCAGGATCGCACCGGCGGACGGACCCCGCGCACAAGGCGAGCGATGATCGAAGGGGGGACATGGGGGGTGGGCTTCGCGTGGGACTACTCCGGTGCGCGATTTCGCGCCAGATTGGCATTCCACAGAACCCCGAATCCAGCGCATTCCCGCAATTTTCACGCTTCTTTTTCCGAAAAGCCCCGCTTTGCCCGGCCCGGTCTGCTCTTCTTGAAAGGGACCTCGTTTTTTAGTGAGGACTCCGGAGGGCATTCGGGAACCCCCGTGTCTCCACATCCCATAAAATCACTTCGCCCTGCGTTGCTTGCCGTGCTCAGCCTGCCGGGACTGATCCACGCCGAATCGTCCTTTCACCTGTACGCCCCAAGCCCGTCTTCCAAACAGCTGTGGATCCTGTTTGCGGGGCCCACGGATACGGGTCTTGAATTGAATGTGGAGAGCAAGGTGGACGTGGGCTTTAGCGCGCCCCGCGACGATATCGCGCGCGCGAGCGTTGGAAACGGGCCGAAAAGCATCTATCACTACAGTCCCAGACCAGAGGCACGGGAAGAGAGTGCGAGCAGCGCGGTGAGCGGGAAGGAGTAGATGGGTTTCATGGCTGGGGTGGGAACAGGCTTTATGCGATGAGACCTTTGATGACGGTGCCGCCGAACTGGCTGAGCTGCTTGAAGCGACCGGCGTGGTAGTAGGTGAGTTTGTTGTCGTCGAGGCCGAGGAGGCGCAGGAGGGTGACGTGGAAATCGCGGATATGGGCTTTGCCTTCGACAGCGGTCATGCCGAGCTCGTCGGTGGCGCCGATGGTGTGACCGGCGTTGCAACCGCCGCCGGCGAGCCAGATGGTCATGGCATTGGCATTGTGGTCGCGGCCGTAGGCGGTGCCCCCGCGTACGCCGTTGTCAGGCGTGCGGCCGAACTCGCCGCACCAGACGATCAGCGTGCTTTCAAGCAGGCCGCGCTGCTTGAGGTCGGTGATGAGGGCGGAGATGGGTTGGTCCACGCCCCGCACGAGATTACCATGGGCCCGCGCGATGTAGTCGTGGCTGTCCCAGGAACCGTTGTAGAGTTGGACGAACCGCACGCCCTTCTCGATGAGCTTGCGGGCGAGCAGGCACTTGCGGCCAAAGGAATCGGTGGCGTCGTTGCCAATGCCATAGAGTTCCTTGGTTTTCTCGTCTTCTTTGGAGAGGTCGAGCGTTTCGGGAACCTGCAGTTGCATGCGAAAGGCCAACTCGTAGTTGTCCATGCGCGCGGCGAGTTCGTCGTGGCCGGGATGTTGCGCGGCGTGCGCGGTATTGAGCTTGGCGATGAGGTCGAGGTTCTTGCGCTGACGTGCCTCGCTCACACCGATTGGCGGTGTGAGGTCCAGTATCGGTGAGCCCTTGGCACGCAACGGGGTTCCTTGGAAGCTGGCGGGCAAATAGCCGTTGCTCCAGTTTGCGGCGCCTCCTTGAGGATAGCTCACCTCCGGTAGCACAATGAAGCCGGGCAGGTCTTGGTTCAGCGTGCCGAGGCCGTAGTTCACCCAAGAGCCGATGCCGGGGTCGCCGCCGAAACGGTTGCCGCAGTTCATCTGATACATCGCGGTCGGGTGGTTCACGCTGTCGACGGTGCAGCCGCGGAAGAAGCAAAGGTCATCGGCAACCTTCGCGAGATGCGTCCAGTTTTCGGCCATGTCCGCGCCGCTCTGTCCATGTTTGGCAAACTGGAACGGACTTTGCACATAGTAGCGCCTGCCGCCCTGCATCGCGGAGGCCTGCTTGTCCTCGCGGACGAACTCCTTGAGGTGCATCTTCTCCAGCGCGTGCTTGGGGTCGAAGGTGTCGATGTGCGACGGTCCACCCTCCATCATCAGGAAGATGACGTTCTTCGCCTTCGCGGGCAGATGGCCATCCTTGGGCGCGAGTGGATTTTTCTTCGTCTCTTCGCCGAGCAAGGAGGTGAATGCGACGCTGCCGAGGCTCGCGCCCAGGCTGTAGAGGAAGCTGCGCCGGGTTGGAGCGTGTAAAGCGCGGGCTCCGGCGCAGGGGAAGAGAGGTGAATGCTTCATAGCGAGAATTGACAAACACCCGGGTAATACATAGTTTTACACATGATCAAGACCATCTCAAAAATCGGTAACTCTCAGGGAATCATCTTCGACTCCGCACTTCTGCAACTGGCCCGTCTCAAAGTGGGCGATGAAGTGAATGTCCAAGTCCATGCAGGCGGGACTATTACGATTGCACCAATAGTAAACCTGCCGCCCCGTGAGGAAGTTTCAGGTCTCATCAAAGACACGATGAAACGGTATGCCACAACCATGAGGCGCCTCGCGTGAAGACGGATGCAAATGACTGCCTCCATCTGACACTCGAGATCGTGTTGGAGATCCATGCCGAGGCCATTGCTCAATTTGGCGGGTCCACCGGGCTTCGTGACCGTGCCCTGCTGGAGTCCGCGATAGCTGTTCCACAGGCAAGCTTTGGAGGTGTTTCCCCGCTCACCGATACCACTGATGTTGCGGCAGCCTATCTCTTTTACCTTTGCAGCAATCACCCCTTCGTCGATGGCAACAAGCGTGTGGCGCTTGGCGCATGTCTTGTGTTTCTCCAACTCAACGGATGCACCCCGGCACCGGATAGTGGCGAATGGGAAAACCTCACTCTCGCCGTCGCCGCAGGTGCCCTAAGCCGCGACGATGTCACGGCCAGGCTGCGTGCGTTGGTAAGCTAAGGCTTCAATAAACATAAGCGAACTCGTTGGAGTTGAGCAGGACGAGGCAGACATCTGCCAGGGCGCGGGTGCGGGCATTCACATCGGCGGGCTGAAGATCGGGAACGAAATCCGCGTAGGCGTGCAGCGTTTCGTTGAAGGAAAACTTCTCGCCGGTGTTTTCCTCAATCGCGTCTCGGCGCACTTCGAGCGGCGGTTTCAGCCGTGCGGGCGCGGCTTGGACGAGCGGAGTGTTTTCCCGCCAGTGGGCGAGGCAGTGACGTTTTTCCTCTGCACTCGGCACACGGGAAAAGACGAGGCCAAAGAGCCGCTCGATGGCCTTTTCCTCCTCGGGCGCCTCCTTGAGCACGCGGTGCGCGAGCGCGAGGGCGCGGGATTGGGTGGCCTCGCTGTTGAAGAGGCTGAAGACCTGCGGCGTGACGGTGCTGGCCTCGCGCCGCTCGCAGGAGAAGTCCGGCGCGGGTGCATTGAAGACCTCCAGCATCGGGTCCGTAAGGCCCCGCAGCTTCAGGGCGTAGAGTGAGCGTCGGTGGCGCTGCTCAGGCCGTGGATTTGGCACCCAGGCAGAGGCAAAGGTGCCCATGACCTGGCGCGGTTGCAGGGCGGCTTCGAGGTTGATTTCAGGCCGGTTCGGGATGCCGCCCAGGGTACGGTTCAGCTCGCCCGTGGCCGCGAGCATGGCGTCCCGCAACTCTTCCGCGCTGAGACGGCGCGGCTGAAAGACGGCGTAGCTGGTGCCAAGAGGGTCCCTCTCCCGCAGGGACTTCAAATCTGGATACGTGGCGCTGCGGCGATAGGCCTCCGAGGTCATGATGAGGCGGTGCAGTGCCTTGAAGCTCCAGCCGCTCTCCACAAACTTCGCCGCTAGCCAGTCCAGCAGTTCGGGGTGGGTCGGCTTCTTGCCGGTGCTGCCAAAGTTGTTCGGATTCCCCGCGAGCGGCTGGCCGAAGTGCCACATCCACACTCGATTCACGATGGCTCTCAATGTCAACGGATTGTCTCCGCTGGCGACCCATTCTGCGAAGGCTTTGCGCCGCCCCTCGATGGCGTCCGGGATAGGCGTTTTTTGCGAGGAGCCGAGCAGACTGAGGACGCCGGGTTTTACCTTGGTCCCGGAAGCAAAGGGATCGCCACCAGTGAGAATGCAGGTCTCCTCCAGTTCGCCCGCGCTCATCCGATCAGGGGGCATGCGCAGTGGAGCGAAAACGGCTTTGTATTGCCGGGTGCGACCGCTGTAGACCGCCAGGGCATAGGGTTCATAGCGGTCCAGCTCCCACCGGAGTCGCTCCAAGCCTTTTCGTGCCACTCGCTCTAGGCCGAACTGCTCTGGCGTGAGTCCGACAAGCTTCGGCGGGAAGTCTCCTTCCGGTGTGCCGGCGTTGGTGAGCGCGTTTCGTGCGGCGGTGAACAGGTCCGAATACTTGCCGAATCTCCTGACGGTGCCTTGCTTGGGAGCCGCGGGATTTCGCGCGGCCTCGACGGCGGCATTCCACTTGGCCTGGTCCTTGCCGTTGTCTTTGAACCAGCGCGCGGCGTTCTCCAGCAACACAGCGTCCAGCCTCGTCAGAACAGATTCATATTCCGCGAGGCTCTTTTCGAGATAGGCGCGCTCTTCGAAGCCCTGCGTGTTTTCGTCCGGAAGAAATGGCGCGGCTCGTTCCGAGAGCTGAGTCGTCGCAAACACCGCCTGAATCGAGTAGTAATCATGCGTGGGCACCGGATCGAACTTGTGATCGTGGCAGCGGGCGCACTGCAGCGAGTGCGCGAGGAAGGTCTCCCCCACGCTGTTGGTCACATCATCGAGAAAGCGCTGGCGGGCGATCTTCTCAACCTCCATGCCGGTCAGTTCCCAAGGCCCCGTGCGGAGGAAACCCGTGGCGATGATCTTCTCAGGGTCGTTTGCGTCGATCTCATCGCCGGCGATCTGCTCCTTGATGAACCGGTCATAAGGCTTGTCGCCATTGAAGGCGCGCACCACGTAATCACGATAACGCCACGCATTTCCACGCTCGTAGTCATTCGAGAAGCCCGACGAATCGGCGTAGCGCGTGACATCCAGCCAGTGCTGCGCCATGCGCTCGCCGTAGTGCGGAGAATGGAGCAGGCGGTCGATGAGTGCCTTCACCGCTGCGTTCGCATTGTTCGAGAAATCGCGCCCAAACGCCGCGACCTCTTCCGGCGTAGGAGGCACTCCGATGAGGTCAAACGACGCGCGGCGGATCAAAGCGCGGGCATCGGCTGCAGGAGCCGGCTGAAGGCCGGCAGGCATCTTCGCCGTGATGAAGTCATCCAGCGCCTTCCCGCCATTTTGCTTCGCCACAGGCTGATAGGCCCACAGGCCCTCGGGTTTGTATTTCCGATTCGCCCATTCGGGCGACAAGGCCCCCGTCGTTTTCACCGTGATGCCATCCTCCGAGGACCACTTCATTGCGTTTGCCTTGGCGATCTGGTTTTGCCGCGCCTCATCCGGCCAC
>JBILWF010000148.1:0-6302 GCA_044370075.1 Chthoniobacteraceae bacterium
AGGTTCTCCTCCCGCCTGGGGCCCTCCAGTTTGGCCACCGCGTGGGGATTGAGTCCATACCAACCGGAAAGGTCCTTGCCGTTAAAGAGTGTTCTAAAACCATCCGGGGGAGTGGGCTCCGCAGATACAGCCAGCGTGAGGAGGCGGAACGCTGTCCATAAAGTGAGGGGTGATTTGAGGGGGTGCATGGTTGGGTCAGACGCCATCCAACTTCGGTGTGTAAGACAAGCCCTTTGTCGGACTTCAGCCTCCGGTGACTACGCGAGGGCTCTGCCGGAGGATGGGATGTGAAATGCCGCACCCGCCGAACGACTGCGCGTTTCGGGAATAGACTTGTCCGATCAACCGGGAATCGTGAGGGAGGTCGCATCTTTTCCACGCAGTGAGGTCGCCTGCACCGGCCGCGACTGGGAGGAGCCGCCACGCGGTAATTTCCGTTCCTGTCCGGCCATGATGGATGTCCTCGCTGCCGTCGCGCGAACTGCGCGCCGGTTTGCAGAAAGCAGTCGCGGTGCGTTGCGGAGCGGCTACTTTTTCCCGAACCCGCCATGTCCCAGACCACTCGCCGCCAATTTTTCGCATCGCTGGCCTCCGCCTCCGGCGTACTCTCCGCAAACGCCCTTTCCGCGGACGCACGGCCCGCCGGGTCGGGATTTGCCGAGGTTGCACGAGAACTGCCCCTTGATTCGGATGCGGACGTGATCGTGTGCGGCGCCGGTCCCGCGGGAGTCGCCGCCGCGATTACGGCCGCGCGGGCCGGTGCAAAGGTCCGGCTTTTTGAAGCGCACGGTGCGTTGGGCGGGGTGTGGACCTCCTCGCTGCTGGGGTATTTACTCGACTTTGACAAGCCGGGGTTCAACCAGGAATTGGTCGGCAGATTGCGCGAACGGGATGCCATCAACGGAGACGGAATGAACGGGCTCAGCTACCAGCCGGAGGAGATGAAATTGCTTCTCGAGGAATTGTGCGTCAGGGAGGGCGTCCGGGTGCGTCTGCACACGCGTGTGGCGGCGGCCTACCGCGAGGGAAAAACCCTGCGCACCATTGTCACGGAGTCCAAGTCCGGCCGTCAGGCGTGGAGCGCCCCGGTTTTCATTGACGCGACCGGCGATGGGGACCTCGGAGCGCAGGCGGGTTGCGAGTTTGAAATCGGCAAGGAACGCGACTGCCCCTGCCAGCCGATGACCATGTACGCGCTGCTGATGGTGAAGGACGTGGCCCAGATCGCCGATTGCATCCACAAAACCGGCAACAACGGCCGGCATGTCGGCCCGCCGGCGTTTCGTGAAACGCTCCAGCGGGCCGGTGTAACGCCCAGCTACGGTTCGGCATGCATTTTTCCGATCCAGGGAAACCTGGTCCTGCTCATGGCCAACCACGAGTACGGGATCAACGCCACGGACGCGGAGCAGGTCACCGAGGCGACCATGCGGGCCCGGGGTGAGATTCATCGCGTCGTGCGGGGGCTCCGAAAGCTCGGGGGGCCATGGGACGGCGTTCAAATTGTGGCCACCCCGGAGCAGATCGGGGTGCGCGACGGGCGCAGAATCCGGGGCCGCTATGTGATGACCCGGGACGACCTGGTTCAGGGCGCCCGGCAGGAAGACGCCGTCGTGCGGGCCACCTTTCCCGTGGACATCCACGCACTGAGCGCGGAGGAAAACAAGAAGGCCGGTTATGGCAATGCCGGCGTCAAAATGAAGCCCTACGACATTCCCGTCCGGGCGCTCATCGCGAGGGACGTTGACGGCATGATGATGGCGGGGCGTTGCATCAGCGGGGATTTCATCGCGCACGCCAGTTACCGCGTTACGGGAAACGCAGTCGCCATGGGGGAGGCGGCGGGGGCGGTTGCGGCATGCGCCTCCCGGACCAAACGCGCGCCCCATGCTGTTGCGTGGAGCGAAGTAGCGCCGGTGCTCGAGGCATGCCGCCGGAGCGTCACGCCGACCAGGTGAGAAACGAGATCCCGGTTTCGCGGGGGGGGTCGCGCGGCGGGATCCGCACGCGGATGGTTTTTTTCGCGACCGTCTCAGGCTGCTTGCACCTGAACGCTCACGAGCAGATCTCCGAGCACCCCCGGTAGTTCCGGGGCCTCATGCAGGATCGGTGCATTGGGGAACACGCGGTGGAATCCCTCCGGTTCCACCCCGAGGCCGATCGCGGCGCAGTGGACGCCGGTTTCTTCGATGCTTTTTCGGATGGATTGCACTTCGACCGTCTGATCTGGGGAGATGTCGCCGTCTGTGAGCACAAAAATAAAGCGATCCCGCTCGGGCCGGGGGGCGATGAGTTTTTGAGCCGCCTCGAGGGCGCCTGCGAGGTTGGTGCCGTGGTCGGGGCGGAGCACCAGTTCCAGTGCGGCTTGCGCCTGGGTGTCATTCATGCGGTCCCAGTCGTGGATCACGGCGGCATGGTCGTTGAAGGCAATCACCGCAAACGGGATTTTGCTCCGGGTGCAGGCCTCCCGCACCATGACCAGGGAGGCGTAGGCCGCCCCGGAGCGGGAGGCCCCTTTCATGGAGCTGGACCGGTCCATGACGAAGACAAAGGCCGGGTCGGGAAGGGTGCGGCGCGTGCGGCGCATCCAGAGTTTTTCTAGCAGGCGCGGGTCGGCCTCCGCCTGGGAGGCGGTGCGCAAGTGGAGGCGGTCTCCAGAGCGGCAGCCGCTGACGTGTCGCAGGCCGCGATGGTTGGGCAGAAGGTCCTCCAGCAACCGGGTAATGCGCTGGATTTCGGAGCGGTTTTCCTCCACCACCTTCCAGTAGGACTCGCCGGTGAGCTGCGCGAGTTCACGGCGCAGGTCCTGCTGCATTTGGCTGAGTGAACGTTTTTCAGTGCCCGCGCCCAGACTGGTTTTTTGGATGATGGTCTCCATGCCGATCTGGCGCACGGGCGGCAGGTTTAGCAACCTCATGTACACGGGCAGGATTCCACCCAGGATGTGCATCCAGGAGGTGGCCTGCATCACGCGCACCCATTTTTCGAACGAATCGGGTTCGGTCTTGGCATCCACGTAGGCATAGCAGGTCGAGACTGGATGGGCCCGGTAGAGGCGCGCAATGACCTCGTTGCCCGTCGTGTTCACCGGCGGACGGCATTCGACGGCGTGTACCAGCGAGGGGCGGATTTGCTCGAGTGCCTCAAGCACCGTCTGGCTGGTCCCCCCGGCGGGCGGCTCCCCTTCGGCGAGGGCAAAAACACCGGACAAGAATTCCGCCATTACGGTGCGTTTTTCCGCAGAATCCTGGCTTTCCTTCTCAAGCTCCGCGTCCACCGCGCGGCACACCGCGCGCCAGGGGCGTGCGCCGGGGAAGCGGTCCACCAGCCAGAGTTCGATGCGGATATCCTCGATGGTGTTCAGGAGCATGTGGATCTCGGGCCGGTCAAGGATGCCGGCGGGGAGGATCTCATGGAAGCGGGTCATGGCGGCGTGGGCCGCCTCGTGCAGAATGATCCATGCGATGCGTTCGGCGGGGCGTTCCTCAAGTTCCCGCTGGGGAATGGTGATGACGTTGGTTTTCCAGTTGAACGCCCACCAATCCCCCAGTTCCACGGCAAGGTCGTTGCGCAGGGACACCATCGACGCCATGACCAGTGCCTGCTGCAACTGGGATCCGACCGGCGTTTGAATCCTCATAGCAAACCTCCCGCACGCAGGATGTTGTTGACCGCCTTGCGATCCGCCTCGCCGCGGACGCGTCCCAGATAGAGGGTTTGCACCGCCTCGGGAACGAGCACTTCGGTGGCCGCGGCACCGGCGCGTATTTTTTGTGCGACGTATTCCACGAGGTTCAAAAGAATGCGCCGGCTGAAGCTGTAGCGCTCGCGGTTGAGGCGTCCAATGGTGGGGGTGCCTCCGCATCCGCCGGCGGCGCGGAAGATGCCGTGGTGGAAAACGGCGAGGCGCTGCAGCAGGGAGCGGATGCCCGGGATGCCTTGAAGTTCGCCGTAGACGGGCGTCGCTTCGGGGGCGCGGTAGGCGAGGCCGTCGATGATCACACGGGGCTGTTCCCCAAAAACGAGAAAGCGGAGCATGTCCTCCATTTCACGCTCCCCAGGCACGGAGGCCTGGTGCCAGATGCTCCAGCGGTCGGTGAAGGCCTGGCTCAGGACCGCGCGGCCCGCGTACTCCGCGGGGTTGAGCGTGGCCATCATGCGGAATGCGGAATGCACGGGTACGCTGCCGCCCGGGCCGAACACGGTTCCGTCCCCCTCGGTCAGGACGAGTCCCGGGGGATTTTCCAGTGCGCAGTTCAGGCGCTCGAGGACCTGCGTTTCCGCGAGGTTGATTTCGTCCAGTAGCAGCCACCACCCGGCGCGCATGGCGCGGGGCAGGTAGCCCTCGTGAAAGTGCCAGCTGTTGAGCGGAAACTGTTCGCGGCCGAGAATGGCGAGGCGCTCGGCGTCGTTGAGTGCACGGTCCTCCTTGGCTGCATGGGAAAGAATGGCGCGGGACTCCTTGCGCAACCAGTGCGTATCCGGACCAAGGCTTGACCAGTCCAGAATGCGCGAACTGTCGGCCGGGACGTAGCGTCCCACCAGTTCCGCGGCGTCGGTGTGTCCACTCAAATTCACCCGCACCACGGGCTGCTCCAGCAGATGCGCGAGGAAAAGCACCGCCGAGGTTTTTGAAGCGGCCGTTTCGCCCTCGAGCGCGACGGGCATCCGGTGCAGCGCCCCGAGGGCCACCGCACGCAGGGTTTCCAGGAAGGGTTTGTCCAGGCACAAGTGCTTGAACTGTTCCGCCGCGGGAACAGGTGCACCGGCGGCCCCTGCTTTGTTCTCTAAGGGAATTATCACATCCAGAACCCGGAGCCCGAGCGCCGTTTTTTCGATGGGTAGGAGGGCTGCACTGCTCAGGGAAAGCAGATAGTCCTCAAGTCCGGATTCCGGGTCTGTTTTCGGTTCGGAGGTCTGTCCCTCGGACCCGTCGGCGGGCGGCGGAGAATGCTGGAGGGTCAGCGCGGCCCGAAATTCATCCCAGGAGACGACCTTGGAATTTTTTGCCTGCATCTTTTGGAGAAGGTCCCGGGGCGCATCGGGGCCCGCCACCACCAGATCCGCAAGGGTCTGGAGCTGGGTAACTTCAACACCCCGGGAGCGGATCCATTCCGCAACGGGTTCCCGTTGACGTTCGTCGAAACCGCGCAGAATCACGCGTTTGGGTTTGGAGAGGGTTGTACTCATGGAAAAAAGGCTGCGGAGTGGAGGAGTGCGGGGTGGAGGAGTGTCGGGCGGCTGTTAGCACACGCCCATGTCGGACTCGGCATCCTCCATTTCCGAAGGCTCCGGTGCGGAAAGCGGTTCGCCGCCGAACTGTTCGTCGAGGGCGACCTGCGCCTGCAGGATGCGGTCTTTGAGGTTGGGCAACTGGCTGAGGATGTAGTCGCGCACCTCGGGTTTGAGGGTGAGCGTTTCAAGACCGTTGAAGGCGGTGAGCAGCTCGAGCACTTCGCTCGGAAGCTGCGTTTTGAGCCAGTCCCAAGAAATGTTCGGGCCGGCGAGGATGCACTGGTCCCATTTCAACCAGGAGCCTTCGTTGCCGCCGGAATCTGCCGCAATCAGGGTGTTGTCGGAGGGATCCACCTTCGTGACGGTGTAGGTTTTTCCGGGCTCATATCCGCGGCCGGAGCGGATGACTCGAATGCGTTGGTTGCGTTGGGGATTTTTCATCGGGTGTGGGTGATGGACTTGGAGTTGCTCCGCCCCGGAGTGGATTTTGCGTGGGCCGGCGGGGCGAAAAACCGGTTACGCTTTCTATTGTCGCACATCGTTGGTTTCGTCTTTGGCGATAGTCCCCTCGTGCTACTTTGAGGGATGATTTGGGTCTCGCGGGGGACGCGCTGCACGGGATGGGGCGGATGCGGGGAGGGGGGGAGTCTTGCCGCCAGCCCCTCCCTCCCAGGGAAAATCTCCGCACTTAAAAACTGTTTCTCGCGGGGGCAAGGCCCCGGGATGACCTCACGCGGCGATGCCCAGCATTTCCGCCTCCGGGGTGAGGGACGGGGCCGGGGTGAGCGCGGGGCACGGGCTGATGCGTTCGGGGCCGGCCATGATTTTGAGCGCCGTCGAAAGAATCACCCGGATTTGCGTCTCGGTGCATCCCAGAGACCGGGCCACCTCCTTTTCGGAGCAGACCTCGAAGTTTCCGAGGCCGTAGGTTCTCTCGACAACCTCGCGTTCCCGGGGGGAAAGCCGGCCCAGTCGTTGATGAATGAGGGCGCTGGATCCCTCCGCGGAATCCTCGGAGGAGGATCCCTTGGGGTAGGCCGGTACTTGGGGCGCGAAAAGCGATTCGG
>JBILWF010000149.1:0-6300 GCA_044370075.1 Chthoniobacteraceae bacterium
GGCTCGATTCGATACGGGAAGACCCCGGTTTGACGGAGGAAACCGAGGCGTTTTAGTTCCGGAATTGTCTCTTCTGGAACCACCCCGTTTTTTTGGGCCGGAAGGCCCCTGAACGCCTCCTTCCTATGCACGAGTGGATCGCCCTGTTTTCCGGTTGGTTGCATGACCTCGTGCTGCTGTGGTTCGGGTGGGTGCGGGACTGGGGCTACGCGGGCGTTGTGGTGCTCATGGCCATGGAAAGCTCCATTTTCCCGGTTCCGAGCGAGGTGGTGATTCCGCCTGCCGTGTTTTGGGCAACCAAGGGCAAGATGTCGCTGTGGGGGGTTATTCTCGCCGGAACCGTCGGCTCGTACATCGGGTCGGCGGCCACCTACTGGGTTTCGCGCTGGGTGGGGCGGGTGCTGATCCTCCGGTGGGGAAAGCGTTTTTTTATTACGGAGGAAAAAGTCGAAAGGGCAGAGCGCTTTATTCACCGGTATGAGGCGGGGGGAATCTTCTTTGCCCGTTTGTTGCCGGTGTTGAGGCATTTGATTTCCATACCCGCGGGTATCGTGGGAATGGGGTTTCGGACCTTTAGCATTATGACGCTGGTGGGATCGGCGCTTTGGTGTGGAATTCTGGCTTGGTTTTCCGCGCGCGTCGCCGAGCGCAACCCAGAGCTGATCGATGATCCGCGAAATTTGGTTTCGGCGATTAAACATGAATCCCTCGGATTTGTAGCCGCGGTGGTTGTTCTCGCTCTGCTGTATGCCGTCACGCTGAAGCTGACCGCCCGCAAATCGGAATAGCGATTTGCGCGTCCCGGGTGCCTGCTCAGAGGAACATCGCGAGGAATGAGAAAAAGGACCTTTTTCATTCTCACCGCGGGACTGGTGCTCGCGAGCGCACTCCTTTTTTTCCCGGGTAATCTGCCGTTCCCGAAAATGGCGGTGGAAATTCATAACATGGAAAAAAAAACGGTTTCCGAGCGGGTTCGTGAGTTGAGTGCCGGGGTGCACGGGCGTCTCGAGGCGCACTTTCGCGATGCGGGCTTGGAGTATCCCCCGCAGAAAATCTCGCTCCTCGGATTCAAGGAGGAGAAACTTCTGGAGGTGTGGGGGGCCGGAAGTGCGGGGGTGTTCCGGTTGGTAAAGACGTTTCCCATTTTAGCCGCCAGTGGCGTGCTCGGCCCGAAGTTGCGGGAGGGCGACAGGCAGGTTCCGGAGGGCCTCTACCGGATTGAATCTCTGAATCCCAACAGCCTGTTTCATGTTTCGCTCCGGGTAAACTACCCGAACGCTTTTGACAGGGCGCGTGCCTTGGAGGAGGGACGGGACAATCCCGGTTCCGACATTATGATCCATGGAAAGGCGGCTTCTATCGGGTGCCTCGCCGTCGGGGATGAGGCTGCGGAGGATCTTTTCGTTTTGGCGGCGGAGACCGGCGTTTCGCAGGTCGAAGTCATTCTGAGTCCCGTGGATTTCCGGAAGCGGGACCTGCCACGGGAGCCCGTTGCCGGTCCGGAATGGGTGGCGGGTCTGTATGCGGAGATCCGCAAGGCGCTCGCAGGGTTCGGTCCATAGCGTGGCGTTTGCACACGCCAAAGCCCGGAGCGCGCAGGCTGCGCTCTAAACGGTTTTTGGAGGGACCTGTTGGTGCGCTTACGGGCTGCCCAGAAGCCTCCGCATCCCCTGCATCAGGACGCCCTCCACCTCGGGCGCGACATGGGAGGACTGGGAGCCGGTTTCATACCCGCCTTCGGCGTAGGAGGAAGCTGTCCCGATGTACCCTGGGCCGTAATCGCCGTAGGCGGCCATCGCGACATGCAGGTCGGGGCGCATCGCTTTGGCGGCGAGTTGGTATTCGATGAAGAGCTCGCCGGGCATTCCGAGCACCCGCGCGGAGCCAACGCGCAGGCAGGTCAGATCGATGCGGTGCCCCTGCTCGTGACGCGTGACCCAGGCAAGTTGGTCCGCGTAGGAGATGTAACCGCGGGGTGGAGTGTTCTTGAGTTTGTCGGTGACGGATTCCCGGGTGAGTTGCGGGGCAAGCGGCAGTTGCACCAGTTCACGGTTCCACCCGATGTCTGAGGCGTCGAGGGGATGGCGTTGGGTGTTCTCGAAGGCTTCTTTCATCCCGTCTGCCAGACGCTGTGCGAGGAGCATGCGGTTGGAGTGTGCGCCGTCGTTGTATTTGCCGGCGGTCACGTTGCCGCCGGCTCCGTTGAAGTGGAGTTGGAGCGTGAAGGGCAGGGACTGGGCGCGGATGAAACGCGCAATCCCGGGGAAGTCTGGATGGGGAATCCCGAGCCGGTAATAGCTCTGTGGATGGCAAGCGTAATGGGTGAGGATGGCGATGGGGCGGTCATTGTCCCAGAAGCTGAGGGCGGTGACTTCGGGATCGATCGTGCCCTCGGGGTGGGCGCGCACTTCGCCCGATTTGGTGGCGGAGGTGCGGGTGTATTTTACCCGGCCGTCCGGCCCGAGAATGCGCCGCTGGCTGGCCACTTCCTTGACAACCGCCCGGCCCCAGCCCCAGTGCGTTGCCCCGCGTGCTTCCGGAAGCGCTGTGCGCACCGCGTCGGCAGCGCGCGCGATAACCATCCGGTGAAAGCTGCCCTCCAGGCGCGTGTAGCCTTCAACCCCCAGTTCCTTGACGAGTCGTTCAGCGGTGAAGTCACAGCCCGGGGCGTCGTGTTGGTGCAGGGCGTGAACGGCGACCCGTTCCGGGATGGTACCCGCGGCGTCAGCGAGGGCTTTGCGAAAGGCGTCGTGTCCTTCATTGGCTATGCCAATCCAGTCGACGGCGCAGAGCACGATGGGAAGTTCGGCTCCCAGAATTACCACGCCGCGGCAGCGCAGCGTCATTTCATCGAGGCGCTTGACGACGTCGTAGGCCATCGGCGCCCCGAGCGGAGGCGTGGCATCCACGTCGAACGGGGCCACCTTCACCGGACCGGCGAAAACCGTAGTCAGGCTGAGCAAAAGGCAAAGGAAGGGCAGGATGGCGCAGGGGGGGGTCATTGTAGGGCTTCGATGTAGGTGAGCAGGTCCGCCATGTTTTCAACCGAAAGGCCGGCTTCCAGGCCCTCGGGCATGAGACTACGTCCGGTGGAGGAGGAGCCGGCGACTTCGGACCGCTGGAGCGTGCTGTCGATGCCGCCGGGCATGCGCAGGGTCAGGGACGTCGCGTTGTCGTCGATGAGGATCCCCATGCGGGATCCGCCGTCCTTGGTGCGGACTTCAAACACTGCGTACTGGGCGGCGACCTCGCGGTTGGGATGAATGATGGCATCCAGAATTCCCGCCCGTCCGCGGTTTTTTACGGTGACCAGATCCGGCCCTACGGCGTGTCCCTTTGCCCCCGCGCGGTGGCAGGCCGCACAGCGCTGTTCAAAGAGGGTTTGCCCGTTTGCGGTGTTGCCGTTCAGATCCGCGGCGGCGGCATAGCGTTTGGCGACCTCCTCGCGCGAGGGGGGCAGCACGGATGCGAGGGCTTTGGTGGCGCGCTGGGCAACCTTGCGGTCGCCCGCGTGGACGAGGGATTCAATCTGCGTGGCCGACAGCTGCGAGGCCGGCAGCGAACCCTCCTCCAAGGCCCGGAGCAGTAACTCCATGCGCTCGGGTTTTGCACTGAGGGCCGTGAAAGCCGCGGCATTGCCGGGTCCCGCCGTGGATCGGAAGGCTTCGAGCAGCCAGCGCGCGGGTTCGGGGCCGGGGAACCGGGCTGCCGCGGCGATGGCGTTTGCATGCAGTGAGGGGTTCGTACCGGGTTGGATGCAGGCTTTCAGAGCGGGCGTCAGTTGAGCGAAACTCGCGAGCGAAAGCAGCCCGATGGCGCGCTGCTTTTGGGCTGTAGTGCCCGTCGCCGCTTCGCGGGACGCTGCATCGAGGCGGGATTTGAGTCGTCCGTCGCGGTCGATTTCAGCGAGGGAGGAGTTCTTCTTGTGCAGCCCCGCATCCAGTGCGCGCAGCCAGTCGGTTTGGCCCCCGTCTTGGAGGGCGAAGTCGAGCAGGGGAGCGCACGCAGCGGGTGCGAGGGCCAGCGGCGCGGTTTCCATCAATTTGGACACAAAATCGCTTGCTGCGAGGGCGAGCGCTCGGTCCCGCAGGAAAGCGGGCAGCACCGCGCGGGTAAGCACCGCGGGATGCGCCGAAAGCAGCGCCGGTCCATTCCACGGGTGGGCGTGATCCTTTACCGCGAGAGTGCCGAGCGATGCCTCCAGGCCGAGCGCGTCGTGCGCATCCCCGCTGCGTGCCGCGGTGAGCGCCAGTTCGAACCGAACCCGCGGGTCCGAATCGTTTGCGAGCGCCGCGAGGGCGGGCTGAAATACCTCGGGTGAGGCGGGCGGACCGTCGCGGCGCAGGGTCCACAGGGCGCGTGCGCGGACCGGGGGAGCCGGGTCTTCGAGGGCCGTGCGCAGCGAGTGGGCGTCCAGCCAGCCGAGGCGCCGGAGCACGTTGAGGGCCGCGAGGCGTGCACGGGAGTCCGGGTGGGTGCGCAGCGTTTGGATCAGGGGCGCCTGCGCGGCGCGCGGGGCTCTCTCAACGAGAAGACGGCAGGCGGTGTCGCGGTGCCAGCCGTTGGGATGCCCGAGGGTGGCAACCAGAAGTGCGTCGTCCGCCGCGGCGAGGTCCACCTTTCCGCCGCGCTGCGGCCTGCCGGAGGCAGGGGTGATGCGCCAGATCCGGCCGCGGTCGTTGCCGCTGTTAAGGTCGAGGTGGCGTTTGATTTCATCCGGAATGGACCACGGGTGCTCGATGACCTCGCGGTACATGTCCAAAAGGTAAAGGCAGCCGTCGGGAGCGTTCGCGAAATTCACCACGCGCACCCACGTGTCGCGGCTGGCTGCAAATTCGCGTTGCGTTTCGTCCCCGGGCCGCGCGCCTGACATGCCGACGCCGTCGGGGGACGGAGATAGAATTTTGCGGTGCGCGAGTTGTCCCCCGGCATCTCCGGTGAAGGTGTTGTTTTGAAAGGCGGCGCCGTAGGCGTCGCCCCGGTACACGGTGGTACCGGTTGCGCCGGTGAAGTAGCCGCTGACGCGGCCGCCGCCCTCCATGGCACCGGGCACCGCACCCGAAACGCGCCAGCGCGTGCGGATGATGCGCCAGGGTTCATCAGGGGAAATGCGGAACACCTCGGCCGCGCCGCCATCGGCTGCGATGCTGCGGCGGCCGGCAGGAAGAGGGGCTGCGGGGTTCAGGCCGGAATCGGGTTCCTCGTGAATCCAGTGTTGGAGATGATCCGAGTTGGAGCACCCGTATTTGCGCCCCCAGTCGTCATAGCTCATGCCGTATTGGGCGCCGCCGGGTTCCAGCCCGAAGGCGTGGGTGCGTGGTTCGAACCAGAAGTCCCGCCCGTTCAGGTCCACCTCGGGCAGGTCCGGCCGGAGGGGGGAGCGTACCTTGCCGCGGTTACCGCCGCCGGCCAGCACATGGATGCGTTGATCCGGCCCCCAGTGGAGGCTGTTGGCCAGTCCCTGGACGTTGAGAATTTTCAGGTCGCTTCCAAAGCCGGTGAAGACCGTTGTGCGGACCTCTGCGCAGCCGTCGCCATCGCGGTCCTCGAACCGGAGGATGTCGGGGGTCGCAACCACGTACAATCCGCCATCGGCCCAGAAGAGGCCGGTGGGCCACGGGAGGTTGTCGGCGAAGACGCGGGCGGTTTCGTAGTGGCCGTCGTTGTCCTTGTCCTCAAGCACGGAGACGCGGCCCAGATGCGGGCTGGCATCCCGCATCTCGGAGTAGTCGATCATCTCGCATACAAACATGCGGCCCCGCTCGTCGAAGCAGAGCGCGATGGGAGAGCGCACGGAGGGTTCGTGTGCGGCAAGCTCCATGTGGAATCCGCTCCGTATGACCCACGTTGACGGGGCTTCACGGGGCGGGACGGCCGGGTAGCGCGGGAGTTCCTTTGCTGCGTCTACGGTGGGGGCCCCCTTGGATTTTCCGTAGGCCTCGGAGTAGGTGGTTCGCGTGCGCACGGCGGGCTCCGCGGACTGGAGGGTGGAAACACAGGGGACGAACGCCAGGAGGAGTAGCGGTCTCATAAGGGGTGTGCCCGGAGGGTCGCCGGAGCGTGAGGGACATCAATTAAAAAAAGGGGCTCTGTTTTTGGTGCTCTCAGAAGGACGGCGCGTTTTCCACGGCGGGTTTTGCGGACGGGGATTCGCCATTTGGCGTACCTCGTGCGTGAAGAAGGCTTTTGATGAAACGCGGGAGAGGATACTCTGAAAAACAGCGCATCGACGCATCTGCGATTTAAAACCCCCATGAGATTTCCCTGGTTTCGAGCATCCGAAAAGCAGGCGCCCTGCCG
>JBILWF010000150.1:0-6291 GCA_044370075.1 Chthoniobacteraceae bacterium
CGCCGCGCTCGGCTGCCGCACCGAATACCTCACACCCCGGATGTGGCAGAGCACCCTCCGACTGGGAAACGCCGCCGACCACGGCAAGCGCTGGAAAGCCCACCTGCGCAGCCGGGCGCAGGCGCTTCATCCCCACCTGCATGTCACCCTCAAAACCGCCGACGCACTCCTCCTGCTCGAGGCCGGCCTCCGCCTCCGTACCGACGCACCCACCGCATGAACATCACCAAAGGCAAAACTCCCAAGGCCAAAAAAATCCTCCTCTACGGCCCCGAGGGCATCGGTAAAACCACTCTCGCCAGCCAGTTCCCGCGTCCGCTGTTCCTCGACACCGAACGCGGCACCGGCGAGTACGCGCTCGAGCGCATCGAAATCCATGCCTGGCAGGACCTCGAAGCATCCCTCGGCTTCCTGCTGCGTCCGGATCACGGATACCGCACGGTGGTCCTCGACACCCTCGATTCGGCGCTGCCGATGCTCACCGAAAAAATCTGCCGCGAACACGGAGTCCCCACCCTCGCAGACATCGGATTCGGCAAGGGATACGCGCTGCTTTCCGACCGAGTCAACATACTGCTCGACCAGTGCAACCAGCTTGTTGACAACGGCCTTCACGTGCTCTTTCTGGCGCATTCGCAGGTCAAACATGTCGAACAACCCGATCTCCCCGAGGGATATGACAAATACGAACTGCGTCTTCCCGACCGCGTGGCGGGTCTCTTTAAGACGAGGCCCGATGCCGTACTTTTCGGCAACTTCCGCGTCACGCTGGTGGAGGAAAAAGGACGCCACCGTGCTCTGGGTGGGCGGGAACGCGTGCTCTACGCCACCCACGCGCCCACCCACGATGCAAAAAACCGGTACGGCATTCCCGATCGCGTTCCCTTTCACATCGACTCGCTCGCTCCCCTCTTCGCGGGCCTCGAACACCCCGACAAACACGGTACCCCGCAGGCTGCGGCCTCCTCGGATGGTACTCCCTCGGCTCCCGCTAAATCCGCGGACGCTTTGCCGCCACAGACACCGGATGCGGGCCATCCGATGGATGCCATCGCCGCGGAACTCGAACCCCGCCGTTTGCAGGAGTTTTTGCTCAAACGCGGACTCGTCACTCCGGAGCAGGGCTACCGCGATCTGCCCGCGGCATACGTACAGCGGGTGCTGCAAATGCCCGACCTGTTCCGCAAAAGCGTGAATGCCTGAAGTAGCTGATCCCAAGTTAATAACCGCGCGAAAAAAACGCCGATTACGCAAAGAAAAATGAACCCTTCGGCGGGTTCCATAGTAGTGATTAGTAGCACGTTTTCAACGTGTTCGAAATCTCACTGCAACCGCATTTGCTTATGAACACCGATTCCTGCGACCACATTCTGGCCCTTTCCGCCTTTGCCGCGCCGCGCCCCATCCGGCACTCGCTACTGCCCAAGCTCGCACGCTGCGCCTGCTACGAATCCCATCCCGATGCCGGACCGGCCGCCGCGCGCGGCACCCGGCTCGATGCGGTTTTCCGCGGACTGCTCTCCAAGGGGAGTTTCGATTCCGCGCCGGAGCTCGAATCCGAGGACCTCGCCGCCGTGGAATGGGCCGTCGCCACTCTGCGTGAACGCGCGGGAACGGAGGACATCTTCTGCGAAGAGGCAGAGTGCCGGATTACGACTCCGGGCATGAGCCATGTCGGAACGGCGGATGCGATTGTTCCCGGGCGTCTGCTGCTCGCGGACTTGAAAACCGGTCAGATCCGGAACTACCGCGAGCAAATGGCCGCGTACGCCCTGGGTCTCATGGAGGTGCACTTTGCCGACCGTTGGACCTGCGAACTGCTCTTCTGCGACCGGAAGGAAGTAGTCACCCACCATTTCACCCACGGCGAGGCGCAGGAGATCGTGGCGGCCGTTCTCGACAAGGCGGCGGATCCGGATCGCACCCCTTCGTTGTGCGAGTACTGCGGGTGGTGCGCAAAGGCGCTCACGTGCGCAGCGAGGCGCACAGCGGCGGATTCGGCGCTTGCACTGGCCCCCGCCGGGGAGACCGATCCGCGGGATGGGGTAGGATCGTTTGAGGCACTGCTGGAGGATCCACGAAGGCTCGCGGCGTTTTTGGCCGCATGCAAGGTGCTGGATGATTTTCGGGAACGTGCGGAAGCGCGGGTGCGCACGCTGCTCGAATCCGAGCCCGGCGCGGTTCCAGGCTGGCGTTTGCGCCGGGGCGGACCGGTGGAGCTGGTGTTTCCCGATGATCTGGCACGGTTGGTGGCTGTGGGAAACCTGTCCCTTGCGGGTGTGCTGGAAGCGCACGGGGCGCTGGCGGCGAGAAGGTTCCGCGAACTCTGGAAGCGCGAATCCGGCGGCACCGATATCCCCGCGGAGTGGATCCGCCAGAGCGGGGTTCGGCGCGCCTCGCTGGTGCAGACCACAGGAACCGAATGACTGGGCAATGCCTCGCGTGAGCGCAAAACGTGTGGATGGAAACGAAGTGCCGTCCTTGCCAAAGCACCTCAACGCGAAGGCATCCGTTCTCCCCTCGACGCGCCGAGTCCGCTCGCTCCTTTCCGCGTTCTCTCCCTGATCCCGAATCCCTCGACCACATCCAACGACAACCCATCATGGCAACGTTTGTTCCCTCCGGTAAATCCACCCACGAATCCTCAATCCGCGCCGGCGAGTATCCCTGCGAAATCGTCGGCGCGGTCGAGAAAACCTCCAGCGATGGCCGCTTTGTCCAGCACCGGCTGCGCGTGCGCGTGGTCGACGATTTGAGCGGAGACTGGGAAGATTTTTGGGAACTGCTCACCTTCTCACCGCGGGCGCAGTGGAAGGTGGAAGGTGGAAGAGGTGTTCGAAGCGCTGGGCATCGCATTTACCATTGGAATCCCCGTGGATGTAGAACCGTCCGATTGGATGGGAAGGACGGGGCGTCTCGTTTTGAAGGAGGAGTTCGACGGCGGACAAAAACGGCTCCGCATCGGACGCTGGCTCGCCCGGCAGGGTGCCCCCGTCTATGCCGCCCGCAAGGCGAATACCGCGCACTTGTCCTGTGCCGACGGAGACTCGTTCTTGGAGCCGCTGCCCTTTTAATTGTGCACCGCATTCACATGCTCAAAGCGGTGTTGCCGCTGCCCGAATTGCTTGTTCGGCTCGGTCTTTTTTCAAAGCCTCCCGGCCCCGGCACGCACAAGTGTCCGCTGCATGGCGAAGTCCGGGGCGCGGCGTTTTCGATTTCGCGCCGGAACGGTGTGTGGCTGTGGAACTGCCAGGGCGCATGCGCCACCGGGGGCGATGAAATCACGCTCCTCGAGAAGCACCTCGGGCTGTCACGCTGGGGCGCCATGCGGCACTACGCGGCGCTTTGTGGAAAGACCATTGAAGAGCGGAGTCCGGCGGCGCCTGTCGAAAAGCGGGCCGTGCAGTTTCCGCCCGATCTGCATTCCGGTTCGGAGACGGAATTGCGCATGGTGGCGACCCAACGGAGGGTCGACTTCTGGGCGGTGGCGGCGATGCAGCGAACCGGCGTGCTCCACTTTGGCACCGTGTGCGGGCATCCAAGCTGGATTGTGACGGATGAAGCGCGCCTGTGCGCGGAAGCGCGTCGCCTCTATGGGGCCCCGTTCCCCGGATCCGGAAAGCTCGGCGTGCGCAAAGCCCATACGCTGGCGGGCAGCTCCAAAAGCTGGCCGGTCGGATTGCGGATCGCCAACAACCGCCCGGAGTGTTTCCGCAAAATTCTGTGGGTGGAGGGATCGGGGGATTTGGTGGCGGCGTATCATTTCGTGCTGCACGCCGGAGACTGGCTTCCGGTGGCCATGCTCGGAGCCTCCCTCAAGAAGGTACACCCCGATGCCGTGTGCGGTTTACGGCACAAGCTCGTGCGCATCGTGCCGCACGCAGACGACGCAGGACGGCAGGGCATGGAGCATTGGGGCACGCTGCTTTCGAGACTGGACTGCGAGGTGGACATGTTTGATTTGACGGGATTGCGCCGCGCGGACGGACAGCCCGTCAAAGACCTCAACGACTGCACCGCACTGCATCCCGAGATTCACTCCGAGTTGGAGGGGCTTTTGCAATGAGCAGCCGCATCATCAAGTTTCAGCCCGACGGCATTATTCGCAAAAAAGGACGCTCCACCCTCTACTACCGGTCGGAGCAGAAGGATTTTTTGCAGGAGTACTGCGATGGGCGCGCTGTGGCCGTCACCGAGAGTGTCGCACTGCGCACGCTTCTCCTCGAAAAAAGCGCCGCCACCCTCGAAGACGCGCACGCGATCTTGTACGCCGTGCGCCGCGATTGTGCGATCTCGTACGACGGCCCCATGCCGGGATACAGCCGCGGACTACATCAGGAGGGCGGCAAACAATTCTACTGCAATTCGGAGCCAGCGTTGCTGCATTCCGAACCAGCTTCCGACGGCCCAACGGAGGATTTCGGCTCGGGCTGGCCCGTCATTCACGAACTTCTCAAACGCCTTCTCGTGAACGACGAGGTCGGCTGGGATCAATTTTACACGCTGTGTGCGGCTCTCAAGAACGCGGTGTGTTCACTGCGCTATGCGCTCCAGCCGCCGCAACCGGGACGCTCCCGCAGCATCCGTCCGGGACAGGCCGTGGCTTCGGTCGGACCTCGGGCCTGTGGAAAAACCTTTTTGTTCGAGCATGTCATCGCGCCCCTTTTGGGAGGGCGCGTCGTGGATGCTTTCAAAGCGTTCATGTCGGACAGTCAGGGGTTCAACGGCGAGTTGCTCGGCGGCGAGGTGTGGAAGATCGACGACCGGGAATGTTCCACCGATATCCGCACACGCCGCCAGTTTGCGGCCAACCTCAAGGCGTTTCTGTATTCGAGCCGGATCAGTTTTCACCGCAAATACTGCACGCCTGTGACGCTGACGCCGTTCGGACGGCTCTTCATCCTGTGCAACGATACGGAGGAAAACCTGCGCGTACTTCCGGAGATTACGCCGGACATTGCGGACAAGATTCACCTGCTTCGGTGCAATGCGACCACGCCGCCGATGCCCACCGGCACCGAGACGGAGCGCGAACATTACCGCGCCGCAGTGCGGGGGGAGCTGCCGTTTTTTCTGGGAGACTTGGAACGCTGGGAAGTACCCCGACCGTATTTCGAAGATCGCAGCGGGGTGCTCAGTTATCACCACACAGCCGTGCTGCATGCGCTCCGCCGGATGAATCCCGAGGCGGTGTTTGCCGAGTTGCTGCAGTTCGCATTCGCCCAAGGTGTGCTTGAGAATCCGTGGCGGGGCCGGGCGATTGAATTGCAGGCAGCGCTGACGGATCGCAGCTTTGCGAGCGCGCGTCTGGCCTCGGACCTTTTGCAGTACCCCTCCGCGGTGGGGCGCCATCTCGGACGCATCATCGAGCGGGCCGAAATTTATGCCGCCGAGTTCGGACTGGATGTCACGCGCTCGGGTCAGGTGCGCGGAATCGAAACTTACATTGTGCGGCGGGTGGAACCCGCATCGCATCCGGGAACGCTGTTCTAACCGTTCCCTCCCGCGCAGAGGCCCACCGCCTCTCGGCGTTTCGGGCCGTTTACGGATCCTGCCCCGGGCCCGGCGTGGCCTCGCTGCATGGGGCTTCTCTTGTTTCGTGGTCATCGCTGCCTCGGGCGTATACGCACGCGTCCGGGAGCAGCGGGGGGTCAGCGGGCGGGAAAAACAAGACACTTTGTGGCGGGTTGGACAAAACCTGCTCCTTCAAAAAAGGGCCGTTTTCGCCCGCTTCGGAGCCGGAACGATGTCCCTACGCGCCACAAAGTGTCTTTGAGTGCAAAATGGAAATGGCATTTTTGCACGCTCTACAGAGAGAGCACCTGCAAAATTTCGCACTTTTGAAGGAGCGAAGGAGAAAGTTTGGAAAACCCGATTTTGGACGCGTACGCACGCGCTACACTGGAGAGTCGCCCCCCTTTTCCCCAATCCTCCCCTTTGCTCCTTCAAAAAATCGCGTGTTTGAAGGAGTGAAGGAGCAGATGTTTCAAGAGTTTTCATGGGGTAATAAATAGAAAGTCCTGGAAAAAATGCTCCTTCACTCCTTCACGGGTGCCTGGAACCCTTTCCCGAAGTTGGACTCGACATCGGCGGGGGCGGCGAAGCGCCAGAGCGCGGACGCACAGGGCGCCCCCGGCGCGCGGCCGCAAGCGGCGAAGCGGAGCCGCCCCTTGTGGCGGGGCCGCGTCAGCGGCGTGCTTCGGGGGGCGGAGCGAGAGAACGCGCCCGCGCAGGACGCCGCGAGGCGTGCGGGCGCCAGAGGCGGAGCGGAGCCCCCTTGTGGCGGGGGCC
>JBILWF010000004.1:0-17173 GCA_044370075.1 Chthoniobacteraceae bacterium
AAATGGTCCATGGCGGACGTCATGGTCGTCGCCATCTTTATGGCCTATGTCGGTTTCTCGGGCATCCTAACCGAACAGCTGCACCAGTTGGAAAATTCCGCTGCCCGAGCAGAAATCCTGACTACAAACGGGTCCAGCCTGCAGACCGGATTTTTTGCGTTCCTGGCTTTTGTCATCCTCAGCCTGCTTAAGACGCGACACCTAGAACGGAGCGCCTCCGAAAAGGCGGAGGCAGGCCCGTAGGCAGGGGGAACCCCGGCCCCGCACCTTACAACCAGCCCATGCCCCGCAGGTTGGGGTGCACATCGGCATCCAACTGCGAAACAGTCCCGGTTTCCCAGCGGAGCACCGCCACGTGGCCGATCATAGCCGCATTGTCCGTGCACAAACCGGGAGTGGCCAGCAACAGCCGCACCCCCGCCGCAGCGCACGCCTCAGTCAAACGCTCCCGGAGCCGCAAATTACAACTCACCCCTCCGCTGACCGCCGCCACACCCACCCGCTGCTCGCGAAGCGCCCGCAGGGTTTTGTCCACCAGCACGTCCACCACGGCCTCCTGAAAGGAAGCGCACACATCCTCCACCGGAACCGGATCGTGTTTTGGCAAAAGATACCGGACCGCTGTCTTTAATCCGCTGAAGGAAAACTGGTAATCGCCGGAGTGAAGCATGCTCCGGGGAAAATCAAACCGCCGCGCATTTCCCCGGGCCGCCCGGGCACTCACCTGCGGTCCGCCCGGATAGGGCAGCCCCAGCAGCTTGCCGACTTTGTCGAAGGCCTCGCCCGCCGCGTCGTCCACCGTTCCCCCAAGCAACGCATACCGGCCCACCGCATGAACGCGGATGAGCAGGGTGTGACCCCCGCTCACAATAAGGCCCACGGCGTTTTCAATCGGCTCAGCGCAACCCATGAACGGCGAGAGCAAATGTCCCTCCATGTGGTTCACGGGGAAAAATGGTTTGCCGAGGGCAATCGCGATTCCTTTGGCCGCGCTGAGCCCGACCATTAGCGACGTCGCCAGTCCGGGACCGTGGGTGGCCGCCACGGCGTCCACCTGCCCCCACTCCACCCCCGCGCGCTCCAAGGCCCGCTTCAACAGCGGACGAATAGCGCGCAGATGATTGCGCGAAGCCACCTCCGGAACGACTCCCCCGTACTCGGAGTGGATTGCCGTTTGGGAAGCCACCTCGGAAACCAGCACCTCGCGCCCCCGCAACACCGCCACGGCGGTCTCGTCGCAGGAGGTCTCCAAGGCCAGCACGCACGGACTGACTCGGGGCGGCACGAAAGCACGCGCCGCGGAGCAGGGCAGGCTCATTTGACGGGAAGGGGACGCTTTTCAGCCTTGTCGGCTTTGTCTGTTTTTTCCGCACCGGCATCCACCCGGCCTGCATAGGTCAATACCGCGCGCAGCGTGTCCACCGCCCGTTCCAGCTGCGGGTCGCGAAACTCCGCAAGCTCCCGGCGCTCCCGCTCCCCAAGCGCATCCTCGCGCTGCGAAAGGTTCAGAAGCCGGTCCTGCTCGGGAGTGAGCACCGAACGGATGGTGGGCTCCACCCCCTTTTCATGGATGACCTGCCGGGCAGGCGTGTAATAACGGGCCGTCGTTAACCGAATGGCGGAACCGTCCTGCAACGGCACCACGCTTTGAACCGATCCTTTCCCAAAAGTCTTTTCACCCACAACAATGGCCCGCTTCAGGTCCCGCAGCGCACCCGCCACGATTTCCGAAGCACTTGCACTCCCGTGATTGACCAGCACCGCCATCGGATACAGCGGCCGGGCGCGCGCCGAAGCCGGGGTGCGATACTCCTTCTTCTGCGAGGGCACCCGACCCTCCGTGGAAACCACCAAAACATTCGGCCCCACAAACTGGGCAGCCACCTCCACCGCCGAATCCAGCAAACCGCCGGGATTATGCCGCAAGTCCAGAATGAAAGCCTGCATCCCTTTTTGCTCCAAATCATCCAGAGCCTTGGCCAGCTCCGACGCCGTCGGCGTGCTGAACTGCGTGATGCGGATGTAACCCACCTTGGTGTCCCCAGACAGAGCAGCAGACACCATCCTCGCATCCCGTACGGTGATCACCTGGATGGCCTCCCTGACAATCTCCACTTCATGGGTTTCCTTCGTCGACGGCCGGTACAGGGTTAGCTTCACCGCACGGCCCGTTTCTCCGCGCAACAGGTTGGACGCATCGTCCGGGCTCATCCGCTCGGCCACCTGATCGTCGATCTTCAAAATGTGATCCCCCGTAAGCACCCCCGCCCGCAGCCCGGGCCCGCCCTCCATCGGACTGACCACCACAAGACGTCCATCCCGGTGCGTCACCACAAGCCCGACCCCGCTGAAGCGGCTGCGCGTATCCTCCTGCACCGCCTTGTATTCCTTCGGATCCAAAAACTGACTGTGCGGATCCAACCCAGATAACATCCCGCGCAGCGCCGACCGGATCAAATCCCGGTAGGCCACCCTGCCCTCCTCCACAAAATCCTGACGAATCAGCTGCAGCGCACGCGCAAAAACACTCAGCTGTTCGTACGCTGTTGGATCCGAGGGAATGGGCGGTTCCTTCGGAGCGTCCCCCGATTCGGGTGCCGCCGCGGACCACGGCGCAAATGCGCTCAGAAAAAAAATCGAAAGAAAAACCGCCCGGTTCACGGAGCGCCGGAATCGAGGGGGGAATGCAACACCCATCACCATGGCGTCATGCTGGCCGCGTTTGCACGGATGGCAAGACTGCGCTCACGGTGATGAAAGGTTCTATCGCCCCGCGGAAAACCCCGCGCTCCTCCCCCCCAAAAAACCACTTCGAGCTGCCTGCCCTCTGCCTCAGGCCGCGTCTTTGTCCTGTTTGCGACGTACCGTCGGCTGCCGTTTGCCCTCCACCACCGCGCGATTGATGGTCACCTCCGCCACATCCTCCCGGCTTGGAATGTCAAACATCACGTCCAGCATGATCCGCTCGAGCATCGAGCGCAGTGCACGCGCCCCGGTGCCCTTCTTGACCGCCTGCTCGGCAAGGGCGCGCAACGCGTCTTTGGTCACGTTCAGGGCCACTCCCTCCAACGAAAGAAGCTTTGCGTACTGCTTGATAAGCGCATTTTTAGTGTCCGTCAGGATGCTCATCAGCTCGTCCTCGGTCAGAGGATCCAACGCGGCCAGCACCGGCAGACGCCCGATAAACTCCGGAATCATTCCAAACCCGAGCAAATCCTCGGGCTCCACATGCCGCAGCAGTTCGCCCTTGGGAACATCCGTGGGAACGGCAGTTGCGGAACCGGACGTGTCCGTCGCCATTTTTGCTGAGGCAAAACCCAGCACATTGCGCCCCCGGCGCTTCTCAATGATTTTGTCCAGTCCGACGAAGGCTCCCCCGCAGATAAACAGGATTTTGTCCGTGCTCACCTGGATGTACTCCTGATGAGGGTGTTTGCGTCCGCCCTGCGGAGGCACGTTGCAAACGGTGCCCTCCAAAATCTTCAAGAGCGCCTGCTGCACGCCCTCGCCGCTCACATCGCGCGTAATGGACACGTTTTCAGTCTTGCGCCCGATCTTGTCGATTTCGTCGATGTACACGATGCCGATCTCCGCGCGCTTCACATCGTACTCCGCCGCCTGAAGCAGGCGCAGGATGATGTTCTCGACGTCCTCCCCGACGTACCCGGCCTCGGTCAGCGTGGTGGCGTCGGCAATGCAAAAAGGAACGTCCAAAACGCGGGCGAGCGTGCGCGCCAAAAGCGTCTTGCCCGAGCCGGTCGGCCCCAGAAGCAGGATGTTGCTTTTGTCGATCTCCACATCCGCCAGACTATCCAACTGGGTCGTGGTGCCCGCGCCGGAACCGGCGAGTCCCCCGGCGTTGTGCAGAATCCGTTTGTAGTGGTTGTGCACGGCCACCGAGAGCACCTTTTTAGCGCGGTCCTGCCCGATCACATGGGCGTCGAGGGCACGGCGAATTTCCGCCGGCTTGGGCACCCGAAGGGAAGTGGTTTGCTTGCGCTTTTCCTCGGTCAATTCCTTGTCAAGGATCCCCTTGCACACATTGATGCAGCTGTCGCAGATGTAGACGCCGGGACCGGCGATCAGTTTGCGTACCTCCGCGTGGCTTTTGCCGCAGAAGCTGCACATGGTGAGGTTGGATGCGCGCGCCATAAAGTGGGATTTAAAAAGAAACTCTGAATCTCAACGCGGGTGCAGGGAAGAAACGCGGGCACCGGACCCTTTCGCTGCCCTCCGGCGCCTCCACGGGTTACTCGCCGGGGGTTTCGCTCTTGACCGGACCCGGTATCTCCTTGCGGCTCTTGACCACCTCGTCCACCAGCCCGTACTCCTTTGCCTCCATCGCCGACATATAGTAGTCGCGATCTGAATCGATTTTGACCTGCTCCTCCGACTTGCCGGTGTGCTCGGAAAGAATCCGGATCAGGCGCTTTTTGAGTTTGAACATGAACTCCACGGTGCGCTCCACGTCACTGGCCGTTCCGCGGGCGCCGCCGGAAACCTGATGGATCATGATGTCCGAGTTGGGCAGGGCGAAACGCTTGCCCCGGGTGCCCGCGGCAAGCAACACCGCCCCCATGCTGGCCGCCATGCCGATGCAGTAGGTGTTCACGTCGCAGGTCAAAAACTGCATCGTATCGTAAATCGCCAGACCCGCCGTCACCGAACCGCCGGGGGAGTTGATGTACAGATGGATGTCCTTCTTCGGATCATCCATCTGCAAAAACAGGAGCTGGGCGATTATGGCGTTGGCCACCTGGTCGTTCACTTCCGTCCCCAAAAACACGATCCGATCCTTCAAAAGCCGCGAGTAGATGTCGTAGGACCGCTCCCCACGGCCGGACTGTTCCACCACGTAGGGGATGTAGGACGCCACCGGCCCTTCCCCGGCTCCGAAGTTTACCGAATTGTTAACCGAATTGTTCACCAGTTTCATGACAGCTTCCCCGATCCGGGGCGGTTTTTGTTTGATCTCAACTTTCACCAGACTGCCGGAGGTTTCAACAGGATCCTCCGGAAAATCGGGCTTTCCGTGATCCGCCTAGGCGGCCCCTTCGACACTCACCGCCGCGTTGGAAACCACGAAATCCAGAGCCTTGGACGAAAGAATATCCGAGCGCACCTGCGGCAGCGCACCCCGCTTGTTCAACTCCCGGATCACGCGATCCATCGGCATGTCATTCTGGCGGGCGGCATTGGCCACCCAGCCCAGCATGTCATTGTTTTCCACCGTCAGCTGTTCCTGCTGCGCAATCCGCATCAGAATAAAGGACCCCTTTACCCGGTTGCGCGCCGTCTGGGAGGCGGTGGAGACCAGTTCCTTCTCGTTTTCCTTAAGCATGTCCTGCGTCACACCCCGCTGGGCGTTCTCCTGCACAATCTCCCGCAACACGCGGTTGCTCTCCGCCCGGGCCATGTCCTCGGGCAACTCGCATTCGACCTTCTCCAACAGCGCGTTCATTACCGCATCCTGTTTCACAGAATGGATCTCGGCCTTCCGGCGGTTCTGCAGATCGGTGCGGATCATATCCCGCACCTCGGCGAGCGTCTTGCCCTCCGCGAGGCCGGCCGCGAACGCGTCGTCCAACTCGGGCAGCACCCGCTGCTTGAGCCCTTTCAGGGTCACGGCGTAATCCACTTTCTGCCCCGCAAAGTCCGCCACCGGAAAGTCCGCGGGTACGTCTATCTGGAAGCTGCGGGATTCCCCCACGCGCATGCCCGCCAGATTCTGGCAAAAACCCGGAAAAAACGCCTCGTCCGTCATCCGAATCCAAAACCCCTCGTTCTCCGACAGAATTTTGCCCAGCTTCGGGAAAGCCTCCGAAAGCGGCGCGCCGTTGCTAGTTCCGCGGTAGTCCACGACCACAAAATCCTCCATGGCGGCTCCCCGGTCCTCGGTGATGTCGATGAAATCAGCCCGGCGCTCCCGGAATGCCTCCAGCATCTTTTCAACCTCCTCTTCCTTAATTTCCTCGGCGGGAACCGTCACGGGAATCCCCTTGTATTCGGGAAGCTCAAATTCCGGCACCGTCACCAGCGTCGCGGAAAAGGAAAACTCCTTGGAATCCGCCAGCTGCACGTCATCCACGGATTTGACCGAAAGCACACGCAACCCTTTTTCGCGAATGGCATCGTCCAAGGTTTGGTTGATCAGGGTCGACTCCACCTCCTCGGAGATGTCCTTGGTGAAGCGTTTTTCCACCATGGGACGGGGCACCTTGCCCGGACGGAAACCGGGCAAACGGGCTTCCTTGAGGAACTTCTGCACCACCTGTTCGCGGGTTTTGGAAAACACCTCGGGACCCACCTCCACGCGCACGCTCGCTATGCAATTCGGTAAAGCTTCAACAACAACGTTCATAATCCTTAAAAAATTTCGGGCGGGGAAACATAGCGGCTCCCCAAATTTTGCAAACGCCGAATTCCCGTCATTTTCCGGAGACGGCCTCTGGAACACGTCTGTTTTGCCCGCCGTACGTACCGGCTGGACGCTGAAAAAGACTTTAATAAAACGCCCTCTTGCCAGTCACTCTCAGGTGCAAGCATGTCTTTGCAAAACATCCCCCCTTGCCCTGCTCTCTCCCGCTTCCGCGAGGACCGCGGGCGCCACCCTGCTGCACTCGCCGCGGTTTTGACGGCGTTTCTGACGTTCCAGCGCCCCTGCGGGGCCGCGGATGGCAAGCCCTCCTTTGCAGGGGAGATCCTGCCCGTTCTTCGGGAATTCTGCTTCGACTGCCACGGGGACGGCTCAAAAAAAGGCGGCGTTTCCCTGGATTCCGCCCTGGGATCGGTCCCCCTGTCCGGGGACCCACAAAGCTGGCTGGCGGTCTGGCGCAACGTGGACGCGCGCCTGATGCCGCCCCCGGAAAAACCCCAGCCCACCCCCGCACATCTGGCGCTCCGCAAAAGGTGGCTTGAAACGGACGTTTTCCACGTGGATGCACAAAACCCCGACCCGGGCCGCATCCCCGCACACCGCCTCAACCGCGAGGAGTACCGCAACACGATCCAGGACCTGCTCGGCGTGGATTTCCCCACCGACATCCGCTTTCCGGTGGACGACTCCGGAAACGGTTTCGACAACAACGCTGACGTGCTAAGCCTCTCGCCGCTGCTCATGGAAAAATACCTGGAAGCGGCCCGGCGCATCGTTCTCCAGTGGGCGGCCGGAAGCCCCTCCGGCCAGCGCGGGGTTTTCCGCAACGAACCCCTCCCGCAGGATCCGGCGGCCGCGCGTGCCGCACAGCGGGATTTCCTTCAGAGGTTCGCATACCACGCCTTCCGCAGACCGGTGGAGGGTCCCGTCTGGGACCAAATCGCCGCGGCGTGCGCCCGGGAGCCCGACCTGCACCAGGGGCTTCAAACGGGCATGATGCTCATCCTGAGCTCGCCCCGCTTTCTCTTCCGAACCGAACCGCCCCCCGCGCCGGGCACCCCCGGCCCGACGGCCCCCGTGGATGAATTCGCGCTGGCCTCGCGATTGTCCTATTTCCTCTGGGGGTCCTGCCCCGATGCGCGGCTTTTGGAACTGGCCGCCGGCAACACACTGCGCACCTCCCTCAAAACGGAAGTGGAACGCATGCTTCGGGATGGGCGCTTCAAACGGTTCTCCCGCACCTTCGGCGGACAGTGGCTGCAGACCCGCGACACGGTGAGTGTTTCCCTCTCGGTGCGCTCGATCGTGCCGAAGAACACCCCCAAGGATTTTGAGAAAAATTTCAACACGCGCACCCGCGGTCTTTTGCGTCAGGAAACCGAACTCCTCCTGCAGCATTTGCTTTCCGAGAACCGGCCGGTGGAGGAACTCCTCACGGCCAACTACACCTTTCTCAACAAAACCCTCGCGGAGTTCTACCAAATACCCGGCGTGACCCAGTCCGACTTTGTTAAAGTCCCGCTACCTGCGGACTCCCACCGGATGGGACTGCTGACCCACGGTTCGTTTTTGATGGTCACCTCCAACCCGACGCGCACTTCGCCAGTCAAGCGCGGGCTCTTTGTGTTGGACACGCTTTTGGGCACCCCAACCCCGCCGCCGCCCCCCAACGTGCCCCCGCTGGACGAGAAAAAGGCGCACGCCGGCAAACTCACGATGCGTCAGGCTATGGAACAGCACCGCGAAGACGCCCTCTGCGCCTCCTGCCACGCCCGGATGGATCCCATCGGCCTCGCTCTGGAAAACTTCAACGCCATCGGTCAGTACCGCGAATCCAGCGAGGGCTCCCCGATCGATACCGCCGGCAAACTGGCCACGGGCGAAACCTTCGCCTCCATTCCGGAGCTCATTCAAATTCTAACCACCTCCCGCAAAGGCGACTTCTACCGGCGCGTTTCCGAAAAAATGCTGACCTACGCCATCGGCAGAAGTCTCGAGTATTACGACACGCCCACCATAAACCACCTCGTTGAAACGCTGCATGCGCAGGGCGGCGGCTGGCATTCGCTACTGCACGCCGTCATCGAAAGCGCTCCCTTTCAAAAACAGCGTGTGAACGCGCCCAAAGTTGCCATGGACGCCACCCGCGACGGAACGCATACTCCCCGACCCACCCTCCCCCCAAGCCCATGAACGCCCGTTCTCTGGATCGACGAGCCTTTTTGCGGAGCGCCAGCGTGCTGCTCGCCCTCCCCACCCTTGAATCCCTCACCCCGCGCAGTCTCCGGGCCTCTCCCGACGCACCGCGCCCCGGAACCACCGCAGACGGATCCCCCCTGCGGATGGCCTTCGTGTATGCGCCCAACGGCGTCATCGGCGATTCTTGGAAACCCCTCGGGGAAGGCCGCGACTTCCAGCTCAACGCCAGCATGGAACCGCTGGCACCGTTCCGCGATGCGCTTTCCGTCGTGTCCGGCTTGGAACACAAACACGGCTGGGCCAACGGCGACGGCGGCGGCGACCATGCGCGCGCCTGCGCCACGATCCTCACCGGGGCGCGCCCGAAAAAAACCGCCGGAACCGACATCCGGCTGGGCATCTCCGTGGATCAACTCGCTGCCCAACGCATGGACGGCATCACGCGTTTTGCCTCGCTGGAACTCTCCTGCGAATCGCAGCGCAGCGCGGGCACCTGCGACTCGGGGTATTCGTGCGCCTACCAGTACAACCTTTCCTGGCGTTCAGCCACCCAGCCCGTGGGGGCGGAGTCGAATCCGCGGGAGGTGTTTGAGCGCCTTTTTGGACTCGGCGAAGCCAACCAGCGCGCCGCGGCCTCCGAACGCCTCGCGGCCCGCGAGCGCTCAATTCTGGACTTCGTTTTGGAAGACGCGCGCCGATTGCAAAAGCAACTCGGCAGCAAAGATCAAACGAAGCTCGACGAATACCTCACGGGGGTCCGCGAGATTGAAAAACGCATCCAAAACACCCGCCGCTTTGGCCCGCCGCCCACCGTCGACGCACCGACGCCGGAGGGCATCCCGGAGTCCCACAGCGAGCACATGAAGCTGCTCTTCGACATTTTGGTGCTCGCGTTCCAAACCGATTCCACACGGGTCGCCAGCTTCCTGCTCTCCAACGATGGCAGCAACCGGAACTTCCCCGCGATCGGTGTTTCCGACGGCCACCACCAGCTTTCGCACCACCAAAAGGATCCCAAGAAAATCGAGCTCCTCCAGCGCATCGACCGCCACTACGTCGAGCATCTGGCCTATTTCCTCGAAAAACTCCGCTCCACGCGGGAGGAAAACGGCAAATCCCTGCTCGAGAACTCGATGATCGTCTACTGCAGCGGCCTCTCCGACGCCAACCGGCACGCCCACGACAACCTCCCGCTTTTGGTCGCGGGTCACGCGGGCGGCGCCCTCCAGCCCGGAACACACCTCCAGCTCCCCTCGGCCCAACCCATGACCAATCTCTTCCGCACGCTGCTGGACCGCTTCGGCATGCCCGTGGATCGATTCGGCGATTCAGACGGCGTCCTCTCCGGCATCTAATCGCACCGCCGCCGGCGCACCGATGCGCTTTTTCCATCGTTCGGCTCGTAATCCCCTCCCTCTCCCTTCCAAACCATCCCTCTTTCCCAAACAAACACACCATGCGTTCCCCGTTCCCTGCTCCGCTCTGCGTCCCGATCGCGGCCCTCTGTGCCTCGGTGCTCCTCGCTCCCACCCGCGCCCATGCCGCCCCCGGCGCTCCCGTCGACATCAAAGCCGGTGACCGCGTCCTGATCATGGGCGACACCCTGCTCGAGCGCGAAGGGGCCGCCGGCGCCCTCGAATCCCGCATGGCCCGCAAATTCGCCTCGGTGCCCTTCATGGTGCGAAATTTGTCTTTCAGCGCCGACCTTCCCACCGGCGTTTCACGCTGCAGTTTTGATCAGGCTCCCACCGGCACCGAACGCATCAAAAACCAGCTGACTCTCGTCAAGCCGACCGTCGCGGTTCTCGGCTACGGTATGGCCGCCAGTCTTGAAGAAATGACCTACGCCTCGGGCGATCCCAACCTGAACCCGGATCCGGATCGCTACGGCAAAGTGTTCACCGCCGCCAAATTCAAAGCGGACCTAGCCGCCCTCATGGACGCCATTTCCGCATCCGCCGAAGGAAAGCCGGTTCGCTTCATCCTCCTCACCCCTCTGAGGCACGAGGACTTGCGTTCCGCGCGTCCGGGCTTGCCGGATCCGGCCGCTCACAACGCCCTCCTGGCCCAGTATTCGGAAGCCATCCGCGAACTCGGCAAGGAACGCGGTGCGCGCGTCATCGACCAGGGCGCGCTGCTGCAAGGCACGCCGACCAATCCGCTCACCGACAACGGAATTCACCCCTCCAATGCGGGACTCGAACGCTGGGCCGATGCGCTAGCCACCGAACTGGGATGGAATCCCGCTTCGGGTACTGCCTCGAAGGCGTTGCGCACTGCCATCCAGCGCAAGAACGAACTCTTCTTCCACCGCTGGCGTCCGGCCAACCACACGTACATCTTCGGGTTCCGCAAACGCGAACAGGGCCGCAACGCGGTGGAGATCGACCAGTTCGACACCCTGCTGGCCACCGCAGACGCCGCCATCGAGGCGCTCAAAGCCGGCAAACCCCAGCCGGAAATCCCCACGCCTCCAGCCGACATCCCCGCCGACACGCCCATCGAGGAACCCGATTTCAAGCTCGAAGACGGCCTTCAAATCCAACTGTGGGCCCAAAACCCCCTGCTCTCGAAGCCGGTGGAAATGAACTGGGACGCCAAGGGACGCCTCTGGGTGGCCTCCACGCCCATCTATCCCCAAATCCAACCGGGGGCGTTTGCCACCGATAAGATCTTCATCCTCGAAGACACCAAGGGGACAGGCAAAGCCGACAAAACCACGGTCTTCACCGAAAACCTGCTCATCCCCACGGGCGTCGAACCCGACCTGACCGCCGACGGCAAAAACACCGCCTACGTGGGCGCCTCAACGGATCTGTTCCTGCTCTCCGACACCGATGGCGACGGCAAAGCCGACACGCAGCGCACCGTCCTGAGCGGATTCGGAACCGAGGACACCCACCACACCATCCACACGCTCCACTGGGGCGTGGACGGCCGGTTGTACTTCAGCCAGAGCATCTACATTCACAGCCACATGGAAACCCCGTGGGGCGTGGTCCGCCTCAATTCGGGCGGCGTCGTGGCCTACGACCCGCGCACCGAGCGGGTGGAGGTCTTCTCGAAGGGGCTGGTCAACACCTGGGGACACCAGATGCTGGGCAACGGCCAGTCCTTCCTCACCGATGGCGCGGGCGGCAACGGCATCAGCTGGACTTTCCCCGGCGGTACGTTCAGCCCGTCGGAAGGCTCCAAAGGCACCATGCCGAGCGTCAGCCCCGGCGGGTACCCGAAGTTCTGCAGCCTCGAGCTCATCCGCAGCCCCCATTTCCCCGCCTCCTGGCAGGGCAACGCGATCACGTGCGACTTCCGCGCGCACCGCATCGTGCGGTTCGCCCTCAATGATCTGACCAAAACGGATGCCGCCCGCAGCGGCTTTCTCACCGAGGCCCAGCCGGATGTGCTCTCCACACCGGATGCGAAGTTCCGCCCGATTGATGTCAAACTCGGCCCCGATGGCGCCCTCTACGTCGCCGATTGGACCAACCCGATTATCAACCACGGCGAAGTCGATTTCCGCGACCCGCGCCGCGACAAGAAAAACGGCCGCATCTGGCGCATCTCCCACAAAGACGGCAAACCCGTGGCATGGAAACCGCAGTGGGGTCGCAGCGTGCCTCAGTTGCTGGACGCGCTGCTTTCCGCCAATGAATGGGAACAGGAACAGGCGCGCCGCGTGCTGGTGCACACGCTCTCGAAAGGAAATCTGGACGAGCTCAACGCATGGCAGAAGCGCGTGGGCACTTCCGAAGCCGCCTTGCAGGCCGCTTTCGTGCGCAACGCCGTGGGCGGCGCGCAGACCGCTCTAACGGGATTCAACGCCTCCGACGCGGACACCCGCGCATGGGAAGCCCGCTGGTTGGGCGCTCCCGGCGGTGACGCGCAGGCGGCCACCCGGCGTCTGGTGGAACTCTCGAGCGACGCCTCCCCGCGGGTGCGCGTGGAAGCCATGCGCGCCCTCTCGCGGCGGCCCTCTGCGACCTCCGCCGAAGCCATCGCCAACGCGGCTGGCAAGACGCCCGCCGATGACAAACACTACGCCTTCGCCGCCCAACTTTCCATGCGCGAAGCCGGCAGCCCGTGGCTGGAAGCGCTGCTTTCCGGCCAATGGAATTGGAAGGCCAGGGAAGACGAACTCAAATCCCGCCTAGGCGCCGTCGATTTCAAAGACGCCTCGCGCGCCGTCCAGAGCATTCTCGAAAAGGTAAGCGACGCAGATCTCGCCCAAGGCCCGTCGTATTTGAATTTCATCGGCACATACGGCGGAAATGCAGAAGCGGATCGCGCATGGTCGCTCGTCGCGGACAAGGGCGCAAAGCGCGCCGATGTTCCGGCGGAACTTCCCGCGCTGGTGTTCAAGGCCCTCCAAGCCGCAGCCGAACGCGGCGTCCGTCCCACGAAGAATGCCGATGTATTGCAATCCTTCCTCGATTCGAGGGACGGAACCGTGCGCCGCGCCGCATTGTCTTTGGCAGGCCAGTGGCATTTGAACCAACTCGCCGCGCATCTGGGCGAAGTGGCGCTGGGCAAGGACGCCGCCGACCGCGCGGCCGCCATCCAGGGGCTGCGCGCACTCGGGGGTTCGGAAGCGGCCAAACAAGCCATGAAACTGCTCGCACCGGAAAACGGTTTCGACCGCAATCTGCAGGCGCTCTCCATCCTCGCGAAAGCCTCCCCCAAAGAAGCCATCGCCGCAACGGAAAGCCTGCTCACCGCCGCAGGCGCACCCGACAAACAGAGCCTCGTGTGGCGCACGCTCAACACGGCGGACACCGGCCTCTCGGAAAAAGTGGTCAACGAGATCAAAGGCCGCCTTTCCCCCGAAGCGCTCAAAGCGGGACTCCAAGCCGCTCAGGAACTCGGCAGCAGGGGACGAAGTCTGGTAAGCGCCTTCCAAAACGCGAAGTCCAAAACCCCGGTCACCGCAGCGAGCACGCGCTCGGTGGCGGACTGGGTCAAACTCGTGCAAGGGGGCGGCAATGCGCTCAAGGGCGAACAGATCTACCACAGCGCCACCATGACCTGCGTCCAGTGCCATGCCATCGGCGGTGCAGGCGGAAAACTCGGCCCCGACATGTCCACGCTCGGTGCCAGTGCGCCGCTGGATTACGTCGTCGAGAGCGTGCTTAATCCGGCCGCGAAGGTGAAGGAAGGCTACCATGGCGTCTCCTACACCCTCACCGACGGCACCTCCTTGGTGGGCGTGCCGTTTGAAGAAGACAGCACCGCGATTCGCGTGCGGATGCCCGGGGGAATCGAAAGTCAGGTTCCCAAGGCCAAGATCAAGTCTTCGGAAATCATCGGTTCCTTGATGCCTGCGGGATTGATCGAAGCGCTATCCGAGGAAGACAAAATCAACCTGTTTGCCTTCCTTGGCGCGGTGGGCAAGCCGGGCGCGTTTGATGCGAGCAACAACGGCATCGCGCGCATCTGGCGCGTGACCTCGAATGCCGCGCAGGCAAAGTCCGGCGAAAATCTCGCAGCCGCTTCCGCGGCCTACACGCTCACGGACGGCCGCTTATTACCCGAGCATCTGCAGATGACCCTCGCGGGAGATCCGAAAGCCACCGAGTTTTTCGCCGTCGCGCGGTTGCAGGTGGCCAAAGCAGGCAAGGTGAAACTCGAGTTCCTCGGAGCAAACCAGCTCTGGATCGACGGAGAAAAAGTATCCGAACCCGCGGCTGCGCTGGAACGCGAATTGTCCGCGGGAGTGCACACGCTGACGGTGGCCCTGCCCCGCAACAGCTTGCCCGCGACGCTCCGCGCGGTTTCGCACTCCGGCGTTTTCATCACGCCGTAACGCGACCTGTCCCGCAGCACCCGCCGAACCCGCCTCCACCAGCACGTCGTAGAACGGCACCCGCTGTTCCACGATGCGTTCGGCCATGCGCAACGGGCTTTCCTGGCGCTACGCCCGTCCGTTTGCTCCCGGTCTTTGGCTGGCTGCTGCCACTCCGGCACCTGCGACCGCGCACACATCGGGCGCGGTTTCGATGCCGACCACAAACTGCGTTTCGCCACGGGGCGGATCGATTCGCCATATGGCGTCCACCCGGTACATTGAGACGAGAACATCCCGGTGATGCAGTCCCGCCGGGCAGGGATCTAATGCTCCTGCGCGGCGAGACTTTCCTTCAGCGCAACCAACCGCCCGAGAATTCCGGGTTCCCCCTTCAACGCGCAAAGCGGAGCGAGGTGCTGGATGATGTAGTTCCAATCCAGGTTGCAAACACCTTGTCGCACCAGAATGCGCTGCACATCCAACTGGTCTTGAAGACGGTCTGCAAACGCTTTCATGACGACAAGATCGTCAGCCGAACACAGCCTGAGAATCGCCCCGGGCTCCATTTCAATCTGCTGCGAGCGGTCCACGGCATGCTCTTCAAATGGCGAGGCGCCGAGTGCAATGTCGATGCCGATTCCCTCTGCGCTTTGGAGAAGAAGAACCCGGTTCTCCAAAGCGAAGTCCCGACATCCTTTTATCCTGGGCGCAAAGGCCAGTAAAAACAGGTCAATGTAGGCCTCCTAATTTCCAAAACCGGTGAGCAGCGTCATGTCCACATCCCGGGTAAATCGTGGTTCCCCCCAATGCTGGACAGCCAGACCTCCGATGAAACAAAACCTCCAGTGGTGCCTCTCGCATTCCCGCTGCACGTCAAGCGCGACGCGACACAGTTCGTTCATGCGACGTGGATTTTGCGGAAAATACGTTGCTGCTCAACCAGCCCTGATGTGGGGGCGGGTGGACGGGTTCGAAGCGCATTTAAAACACTCCCCGTAAAAGAGCGCATGGCGGAAGCCGTGTCTGCCAACTTCACTTCCTCGCGGCGGATCTTATCTAATGCGGGACCCGCTTGCATCCAGGCATTCACCCATCGCTGCGCGTCCAAGTTCGGCGTCTTCTGGCAGTCGGTTTTGTCCATGAAGCCACAGGGTAGCACACGTTGAGAAAACCATCGCCTAAAACCCATACGCCACGTTGGCAGCCGGGGCGTCATCCGCATCGCTGATTAGGAGGCACACAGCAGCAAACGGATTGCAGGCGATTCCCGCGGCACGGTGTCGGGTCCATTCGCCGTATCAGCCACATGGCTATTCATGGGGATCCGCCCGGGTTCCCTGCCACGGCTGGCTCCAAGCCTCGGGCCCGGTCCACCTGCTCATTCGGAGCCCCGCACTGATCCCTCTTGCACTCCGACGGGACGGAAACCGATGCCGCGCGTGCTGGGCTCGCCCACATTCATCAACGCTACCCGGAAATGGTTACTCGAATTGTTGGTACCGGGACCGAAGCGCAGCATGAGCGTGTTGGAACCCGCGCGGAGATGATCGGCGGGGATGTGCACGCGTGAAGCGTGTCCCCTGCAACGACTGCCAGAGCCCCCGTACGGAGTATCGAAATCATACTGCGAAACTGTTTTGGATGGGCGGGAGAGAGATTTGGTTTGGGTAAACGCCACGATTCCCGTCCCCTGTCGCACCGCGCAGCGCTGTTCCGAAGTTTATACGGCGGGATCCGGGGCGTCCCACACCCACCTTTTAAACGCGGGCCGGATTTATCTACCGCACCTCCAACGCCACACTCCGGCTGTGCGCATTGAACTCCGGCGCGTACATGCACTGAATGCTCGCGATGCCGCTCTGATACTTCCCGCGATGCTGGATTCGGACCGGATACTCAAACACATAAGTGCCCTTGGGTAGATAGTGGATGAAGAAGTGACTGGCGGTGTCCCGCGTGCTTTCATAATAAGCAAGTCCATCCTGCATTTTATTGTGGCTTAGCACATTCACAGGCTCCGTGCCGCTTCCGCGCTGATCCTTGAGGTGGACGTACTCCATGTCCCGATCCGCGCGAACCTCCACGCGGCACACCAGTTCATCGCCCACTGCAAGCGCACCCTCCACCAGCTTGAGTTCCGGGCCGCGCTTCGTGTTCTCGCGTCGATACAGCGTCTTCTGAAGAAACAGCGGCGTGCCCGCGTGCGGCGTCACCTTTGCCATGTCCTCGAGGTACTGCCAATGCAGGCTCCCCCAGCCAACTCCCGCATCCGTCTTGCGCACGGTGATTTTTCCCATACCCGGCCGGATCTCACCCCGGAAGAGTTTGTGTTCATAAAAACCCGTTCCCGCCTCCACCTTTTCAGGCTTCACCTGTTCACCCCCAAGTTCCACCTCCACCAGCGCGTCGCTGCCAAGCAGTTTCGTGCCGCGCAATAACAGCGCATAAACCGCATCCGCCGTCGCCTTGGTCGTTTTCCAGTCCTGCGTCTGCTTTTGCTTCAACAACCAAACTTTCGCATCCTCCACGGCTTCGGCATCGGCGGCCACCTCGTCGAGCGCTTCGATCATCACGGCCTGCGTTTCGATCGGCGCACGAAACCACGACCAGCTCAACTCCGTGTCGCGCCAAAACAATCCCATCTCGTCATTGCGCACGCTGTGCTCCTTCAGCGACTTGAGGATCGCCCCCGGCGTCTCCGCATCCCCGAGTCGCTTCAACCCGAGCGCAAGATGCCCCTGCGTCTGACGGTTCCCCGCCTTCAGCCAGTGCGCGCGCGCCTGCCGCATCAGAAAATCCACCATCTCCTGATGCTT